>NZ_JBNPOJ010000012.1:0-49516 GCF_050315115.1 Peptoniphilus sp. SGI.035 | reverse complement strand
AAATATTATAAAAAGGCATATAAATGATACCATTTTATGCCCTAAATAAGTTTATTAAAGTGTATAGGAGCCGATGTAATAATAATTACCTGCGTCCTTTAAATCGATTGTCCACTTTTTGTTTATGCCAATTGTCTTTAGCATTTCTTCCATATAGAATAAAATTACGCCCATGTCGATTAGCGATCTATTGTCTTCCTCGGATTTTACCATGTAAGCTTCTACTTTTGTGCCCTTTAATACAAATCTCCATGGTTGAAAATTTTTGTGGCTTGGTGCATATCTTACTGATGAAAATACATCAAATACGCCATAGTTTTCTAATGTTTCAATGGAAATTGGCTGTCCAATCTTTTCAGAAAAAACTATTTCTTCTACATTAAGTCTTGAACTTGTTACTTCTGGGTCGAATAATTTTTTCTTTTGTCCATAGCCAATTGCTATTAAGTAATCTATTCCAGTTCCATTTTCTCCAAAGATAGATTTTTTTGTATCGACGTCAACATTATCAACTGTTATCCAACAAGTATCAATGGCCAAGTTGACAATTTTTGTATTTAATTTTTCAAGACAGTAGCCGCCCTTTAATAAGTTAAGTGGTTTTTTAGCATCAATATCTAGTGCGATGTAATGTGGAGCTTCTATCATGACTCCTGCATATCCTGCCTTGCCTTTTAGTCCTTCTGCCACAATTTTTCCGTTTTCATAAAGAGAAAAACTTATGCCGCTTTCTTCAGTCTTCATTTCGTTCATAAGTAATTTTATATTTTCCAAGGCGTCTCTTGGAACTGTGTCATTTTTAAAATTTCTGACAGACTTTCTCTTTTGCAAGAAATTTGTCATTAACATAGTAATACCCCCTAAACCTGTTATATATAAATTATATCACAATGGCATAGTTAAAAAAATAGATTTAAAATATTTAAGAAATAGTTTACACTAGAATAGGAGGGATAATGTGAAATTAACATCTAGTCAATTAATAGCTGTGGAACACTTTAAGGGACCGGCAATAGTCCTTGCTGTACCTGGAGCAGGAAAGACAACTATGATTTTACATAGAATTAAAAGATTAATAGATAGAGGTGTGGATCCAAAGAATATTCTCACGATAACTTTTTCCAAGGCACAAGCTATTGATATAAAGATGCGCTATAATGCAATGTTTGGCGGAGAAAATGTTTTGTTTTCTACTATTCACGCTTTTTGTTATTCCATTGTTCGAGATTATTCAAGAAAATCTGGAAAGTCTCTTAGTTTAATTGATTCTAATTTGAAGAAAAAGTATGAAATTTTAAGAGATATTTATAGAGATGTTAATAAAACTTATCCCACTGAAGAGCGAATTGAAACTGCAATTTCTGAAGTTGGCTATTGCAAAAATATGATGCTTTCGCCAAATTCTTTTGCAAAGTTAAAGAGATGCGATACAGATAATTTTGTAAAGTTTTATGAAACTTATGAAAAATATAAAAAAGATAAGAATTTAATAGATTTTGACGATATGATTAATCTTTCCTATGAAATTTTAAAAAGTGATGCATCAATTAGAAAGAAATATAGAGATAGATTTAAATTTATTCAACTTGACGAAGGTCAGGATACAAGTAGAAGTCAATTTCAAGTTTTAAAATTACTGGCAAAACCTGACAATAATTTATTTGTAGTTGCAGACGATGATCAATCCATTTACGGTTTTAGAGGTGCAAACACTGAAGAACTTTTTAATCTTCAAAAAGAATATGATGACATTGCGACTTTTTATATGGAGGAAAATTTTCGTTCAACAAAAAATATTGTAAATATTGCAAATATTTTTATTACACAAAATGAAAAAAGATTTGATAAAACAGTTTTTACTTCAAATCCCTTTGCCAAGCCTGTTAATATTATTAAGGTAAAGGAGCCTAAGGATCAATATGAGTTTATTGAAAGGGAACTTCAAAAGGGTGTAGGAGATATTGCAGTTTTATACAGAAATAATCTTTCTAGCATTGGTCTTGTAGAGTATTTTGAGAGAAGGGATTATGATTTTAATATAAAGGACAAAAAGACAAAGTTCTTCTCACATTTTATTACTAAAGATATTTTAGACATTTTAAATTTTTCTAGAGATTTATCAGACATTGACTTATATGAAAAATTTTATTTTAAATTAGATGGTTACATTTCTAAGAAACATATTGAATATTTAAAGAGAAATAGAGGTAAAAATATTTTCAATATTTTAAAGGACTATCCGGGACTGCCAAGTTTTTATCACAAAAATATAAATAAATTATTAGTTGGATTTAGAAAAATTGCGAGAAGTGATGTTTACGAGGCGATAAATTATATTGATAGGGAAATGGGTTATGGCAATTATTTAAAGGAAAATACCAAACGATTTATGGAGACAGAGGCAAGTTTAAACGAGTACCTTTACTATTTAAAGTTAATAGCTAAAAGTACAAAGACGCTGGATCTTTTTATTGGTAGACTAAAGGAGTTAGAATACGATCTTTTAAAATCGAGAAATGACAATGCAAAATTAACTTTTTCTACTATTCATTCTGCCAAAGGTCTTGAATTTTCTCGAGTTTTTGTTGTAGACTTATATGAGGGTACATTGCCATCTACTGCGAGTATTGACACAATAGGAGAAGATGAAGAACTCTTTTGTGAAGAAAGGAGACTATTTTATGTAGCTATGACTAGGGCAAAGAAGGAACTATACTTAATGTACTCGCATTACACAAATGGAAGAAAAAATGAAATTTCTTCTTTTGTAACAGACTTAGAAACTTTAGCAGGTGAAAAAAATGGAATTATTTGAAGAGATAAAAAAAATAATTTGTATAAAAGATGAAATGCTCATAAATAGTCTCTTTGACGAGTATCATCCTGTTGATATTGCTTTAGAGGCAAGTGAATTAGAAGACAGTGAACTAAAAATTTTTGTGCATTTAATTAATCATGAGAACATGGCTAGTCTTCTTGAGTCATCAGAAGAAGATTTTAGTGCAAAGATTATGGCTTTTTTTACAGATGATGAGTTAATAGATATTTTTACACATATGGAAACTTCAATAGTTGCCGACCTTTTGGGAGTGCTTTCAACTGTAAGGAGAAAGAAAATTTTATCGTCAATAAAGAGTGCAGATAAAGTTACATTAAAGATGATTTTATCCTTTGATGAAGAATCTGCAGGTGGTATTATGACCACAAATTTTATTGCACTGCGTGAAAATTTAACTGCGGTAGAGGCTGTAAAGAAAATTATTTCAATTTCGCCAAAGACAGAAATTATTGACAAAATTTTTGTTACAGATAATTATCACAGACTAAAGGGAATTGTTACTATGCGAGATCTTTTAGTCTCCCATTCAGATACTTTATTAAGAGATTTATTGGAAGAAGTTGACTTCTATGTATATGGTACAGATGATCAAGAGGTTGCAGCAAATTTATTTAGCAAGTACGAGCTTGACATCCTTCCAGTAGTAAATAGCAATATGGCAATACTTGGCGTTATAACATCTGAAGACATTATAGCCATCATTGACCAAGAGCATAACGAAGATATGTTACAGATGCACGGTGTTAATGCAGATGAAGAATATGATTCCACTCTTTTTGAATCCTTTAAGTCGAGAATTCCATGGCTTATTGTCAATTTAATTACTGCTTTTTTGGCATCATCTGTCGTAAAAGGATTTGAATCAACAATTTCACAAGTTGTAGTATTATCAGCAGCTATGCCAATAGTAACTGGTATGGGTGGAAATGCTGGCTCTCAAACTCTATCAATTATAATTACATCTCTTGCAAGGGGAGAATTGTCACTAAAAGAAGATTATAAATTAATATTTAAAGAAATATTTTTGGGACTCTTTGAAGGTGCTATTATAGGAATTTTGGCAGCTGCAGTGTTTGTATTTTGGCATCACAATATTTATTTAGGATTTATTTTATTTTTCGCTATGATTTTAAATATGATAATTGCTTGTTCTATGGGATTTTTAATTCCACTAATTTTAGACAAAATAAAAATTGATCCAGCAATTGCATCATCTATTTTTCTTACAACTTTTACAGATACCTGTGGATTTTTTATTTTCTTAGGTCTAGCAACAATATTCTTGCCACTTTTAATATAAAAAATAAAGGCCACTTTTTACAAAGAATTTTTCTAAGTAAATGTGGTCTTTTTAACTTAAAGTATTATTTTCTTAAAAAATATAAAGAGTAGCAATGTTTTTGCTTTAGCAGGTATTATAAAGATATTATTCAATTTGCGCCTTGTAAAACTTTAGGAAATCCATAAAAAAATCTTTTATAAATTTCATAAATCTTTCATTTTTTTCAAAATAAATATCTCACAAAATTTTTTCATAGGCAAATCTTTCACTTGTTCCGCCAAGGTATACCAATCCAACATATTTATATTCAAGAGAAGTTAAAAGATTTTGCATAGATTTATTTTCCCTATGTGTATCAATGCGCACTGATTTAAAATTATTTTCCTTTGCAAAATGTTCTGAAAACTCAATAATTTTTTTGCCATAACCCTTTTTTCTTGCATCTGCAAGAGTAGCTATTCTGTGGAGTGCTACATAGGGTTTTGGACTTTTCCAAGTGGCTTTTAAATTTTTTTCGTAATCTATGTCATAATCGTAAATTATAACTGTGGAAACAACTTTTCCACAATCTTCTAGAACGTAAATAATTTTATTTTTATCAAGATCAGGAAATTCATTTAGATTTGGTTTTTCATTTCCTTGCCACTGATTTATGCCAAGAGACTTTAATTTTTCTGAACCGTCATTGTAAATTTTTTCAATTTCTTTTTTATCTAATTCCTTTGCAAGTCTAAATTCCATGTTTCCTCCAAAATAACGGGTACTTTTTCTGAAATTTCTATTGAATTTCTTGTTACAATTGAGTCATAAGCTAGGATTTTTACTCCAGAGTTTCTTGCTTTTAATAGACCCATTGAAAAATTCCTATCTGTAACGTAATTTGGCGTAAAAAATTTTACATCTTTCATTTGAATAACAAATAAAAGATAAGTTAAATATTTTTCGCTAGAACTAATAAGTCCATTGATATGTTTTAATCCTCTTTTTGTGGGAGCATCGGGAAAGGCAACAATTCCATTATTTTCTAAAGTAACCCCCTTAACTTCTAAAAGAGCCTTTTTATTTTCTCCTTCTAAATAAAAATCGAATCGAGAGTCCCCGTGAGTGTATTCCCGCTTTATTATGTCGTATTTAAAACCAAGATCAATTTTATTTTTATTAAATGCTTCGTAGACAATTTCATTGGGAGCTTGTGAGTCAATATTTATAATTTTATCGCCCTTTATTACAGCTACAAGCGTGTAAGAAGTTTTTCTATTGGGATTGTCATTGTAAGTTAAAAAAACTGTTGTACCTTCTTTTAGAAGTTCCTTACATCTGCCAGTATTGGGAACATAAACTGTCAAAAGCTTAAAACCCTTTTTGCAAATCGCTATAAATCTATTTTTTCTATATAAAAACTCTGCTTTCAAAACACTGTTGTATTTCATAATTCACCCCAAAATATTATACAGTGAACTTTAAATTATGTAAAACTTGTTGTATTATATTGAAAAGGAGTGAGAAAATGGACGTATTAGTAGTAATAGATATGCAAAATGATTTTATAAGCGGTTCGCTAAAGGGAAAAGACACAGAAAAACTTTTGGATAGAGCTGTGGACAAGGTAAATGAATTTAATGGAAAAGTAATTTATACATTGGATACACATTATGAAAATTATCTTGAGACTAATGAGGGAAGAAATCTGCCAATAGAACACTGCATAAAGGGTACTTGGGGTCATGAAATTGCAGAAAAACTAAGGAAAACAAAAAATTTTAAGGAAGCAAAAAAGTTTGAAAAAAATACTTTTGCATCAGTTGAACTTGGAGAATATTTAAAACAATTAGATTGTGAAGAGGGAATAGACAATATTTATTTCTTGGGACTTGTCGCAGATATTTGCGTAGTTTCAAATATTTTACTTGTAAAAGGATTTTTGCCAGAAAAAAATATTTATCTTTACAAAGATTTGACCGAAGGGCTTACAGATGAAAAGAAAAAATCGGCAATAGATGTATTGGAGTCTTGCCACATTAAAATGGCTTAAAAACAGCTTAATAATATTTTTACATATTTCTGTATAATGTTAGGGAAGTAGTGTTATTATAAGGAAGACTACAATTTTTGGCAGAAAAAAAGATAAAGGGATTTTGAATAAAATTAAAAAAATGCAAAAAAAAGTACCAACAAAATTGGTACTTTTTGTGGTGCCCAAAGCCGGAATCGAACCAGCGACACGAGGATTTTCAGTCCTCTGCTCTACCGACTGAGCTATCTGGGCAAGTAAATGGTGGGCCTTCAGGGACTTGAACCCGGGACCTACCGGTTATGAGCCGGGCGCTCTAACCAACTGAGCTAAAGGCCCTCACCATTGGCGGAGAAAGAGGGATTTGAACCCTCGCGACCCTAATCGGGACCTACTCCCTTAGCAGGGGAGCCTCTTCAGCCACTTGAGTATTTCTCCAAATTGAAGCTCACTCTTTAGCAACTTACTTTATCTATTCTAACGGACTAGTTGATTTTTGTCAACTATTTTTTACAATAAATTTAAAAAGTTTTTATAGGCTTCCTTTGCTAAATTATTATCTCATAAATTAATAAAAAAATAAAGTAAATAAGGTATTGACATAAATTATAATTATCGTATAATGAATGTATGAACAAATATCGAATAATAATTTATATAGAGGGAGAATTATGAGCAAATATATATT
This sequence comes from Peptoniphilus sp. SGI.035, assembly GCF_050315115.1. Taxonomy (NCBI): domain Bacteria; kingdom Bacillati; phylum Bacillota; class Tissierellia; order Tissierellales; family Peptoniphilaceae; genus Peptoniphilus; species Peptoniphilus sp. SGI.035. The sequence continues at coordinate 42,696 of NZ_JBNPOJ010000012.1, read as the reverse complement.
TCATTTAAAGGGCCTTACTTGCGCAAATTGTGCAGGGAAAATCGAAGATAAACTTAAAAAAATGCCAGATATGGATAATCTTAATTATGATTTTTTAAATGATGAACTTGTTTTTTATTCAGAAAAAGATCCTTTTGATTTAAAAATTAAAATTCAAGATGTAGTTGACTCCATAGAAGATGGCGTAACTGTTACTGAAGATTTATGTGAAGAAATTGAAGAAGAGGGAGAGAAGTTTCCTATTTACAAATGTATTATCGTTTTTGCAGGATTAATAATATTACATTACTTAAAACTTAATGAAAAAGTCAATTTTATAGCTTATATTATTTTGTATGCAATAATAGGTTATGATGTTGTTAAGGCTTCGGTTTCTAAAATCTCAACGGGTAATTTTATGGATGAAAAATTTCTAATGACTATTGCGTCTATTGCAGCCATAATTTCCGGTGAATATGCAGAAGCTGTTGCCGTAATGTTATTTTACACTGTTGGAGAAATTATCCAAGACAAAGCAGTGGACAGCTCCAAAAATTCTATTAAAGAAGCTCTAAAATTAAAACCCGAGTTTGCAAATGTAAAAAAAGCTGGAGAAATTGTAAAAGTTGATCCAACTGAAGTTTCTGTTGGAGAAGTCGTTGTAATTATGCCTGGAGAAAAAGTTCCACTAGATGGAAAAATAATCAAAGGAGCTTCAAATGTTGACACTTCAAATATTTCTGGAGAATTTGCACCAATTTCTCTAGGAGTTGGCGATGAAATCACTTCTGGTTTTGTAAACTTAGATTCATCTTTAGAAGTGGAAGTTACAAAGGAATATAAAGAGGGAACTATTGCAAAAATTATTGACATGGTTAAAAATGCAAGCACAAACAAGGCAAAAGTTGAAAAATTTATTACAAGATTTGCAAAAATTTACACTCCAATAGTTATTGGACTTGCAGTTTTACTTTTCCTAGTTTTAAACTTTGCAAGTGATCTTTCTTTTAAAGAATCAATTTATAGGGCTGCAATATTTTTAGTAATTTCTTGTCCTTGTGCTCTCGCAATTTCTGTTCCACTTACTATTTTTGCGGGAATTGGTTCATTATCAAGAAAATCAATTTTTGTTAAGGGTGGAAATTCTATTGAAGCTTTGACAGATATAGAAGGAGTTGCCTTTGATAAAACGGGAACTGTTACTAAGGGCGAATTTACAGTTGCTGAAGTTGAAGAAATAAAGGCATCAAGAGATGAGATTTTAGAAATTGCATCAATTGGTGAAATGTATTCAACTCACCCAATTGGAAAGGCGATAGTTAAAAGTTTTAAAAGCAAACAAATTCCTGAGCATTTAAACAATATTGGCGGAAAGGGAATTGAGTTTGAACTAAAGGGTAAAATTTATCTCGTTGGAAATAAAAAGTTAATGGAAGACTATAATTTAAAATTTAATAATAAATCTGATTCAAATTATGTGGATGTATATGTGGCAGATAAAAATGAAATTTTGGGAATTATTAAGTTAAAGGACGAGATAAAAGAGGGTGTTAAAGAAAGCATAAATAAACTTCATAATAGAGGCGTAAAGACTTATATGTTTTCTGGAGACAAAGAGAATGTTGTAAAGAAAATTGCAAATGAAGTTGGAATAGATTATTACAGAGGCTCACTTCTTCCCGATGATAAGGTTAGAGAGATAAGGAAAATCGAAAAGGATACAAAAATTGCTTTTGTCGGTGACGGAACTAATGACGCACCTTCACTTGCAAGTGCATATCTTGGCATTAGCATGGGAAGTGGATCTGATATCGCAATTGAAACTTCAGATATAGTTTTATTAAAAAATGACATCTCATCTGTTGTAAGAGCAATTGACATTGCAAAAAAAGTAAAAAGTATTGCCTACCAAAATATTTTTATAGCCTTATTTTTAAAGGTTGTTGTGCTAGTCTTTGGTGCAATGGGATTTGTATCCATGCCTCTTGCAGTTTTCGCTGATGTTGGAGTTGCACTTATTTGCATAATAAATGCTTTAAGAGTTTTTAGAGGAGAATAAAACATAGTAAAACGCTATGGATTATTAGTTTTAATAAATAGTTAGAAAAATTAAAAATTATTTTTAAAATATTTTTCATTAAAATAAATGCCAATAAAGCCCAAAAATTAGAGATTTTTTATAAAATTTTATTAAATAATAAAAGTTATATCATAAAAAAACAACAATAATGATTGAAAAATTAAAACTATTATGTTAATATTATGTCAGAACATTATGAATATATAAATTCATGAATTTTGGTATAATTTTATGGAGGTAAATAAAATGGCATATGTAATTAACGATTCTTGTATCGCTTGTGGTGCATGTCAATCAGAATGTCCAGTTGGATGTATTTCTGAAGGAGATATTTACACAATTGATGAAGCTCAATGTATCGATTGTGGTAGCTGTGCAGCTGTTTGCCCAGTTGGTGCTCCAAATCCTGAAGACTAATAGTTTAAAGGAAAGATAGGTTTAAGCCTATCTTTTTTTATTGCAAAAATTTAAAAAATTCTCATATAAATAATTCACAATAAAATCACAAATTAGGTTATAATAGAAGATAGCAAATGTTAAGAAATGTTTAATATTTTTACAATAAAAATCAAATTTTTATGCAGATGCATACTGAAATTTGTTTTGCAAAGTGTGATAATTATTTTTCATTAAATCATTATAGTAAAAATTTTAAATTAAAATAAATTATACTTAAGTGGCTTTTTGTGAAAGGAGAATTAGGAATGCTAATTCACATGGGATTAGATGTTGGTTCTACAACGGTAAAACTTGTAATATTAGATGAAAAACTAAATATTTTATATAAGACATACAGGAGACATTTTTCAGATGTTAGAAAAACTGTTAAAGATGTAATAAATGAAGTTTATAAAGATTTTAAATATGAAACAGTTACTGTAAATGTTACTGGAAGTGGCGGACTTTCTGTTCACAAATTTTTGGACATAGATTTTATTCAAGAAGTAGTGGCTGGCAGGGAAGCAATTTCTTGTTTTATTCCAAAGACAGATGTTGCAATAGAACTTGGAGGAGAAGATTCTAAAATAACTTATTTAAGAGGTTCTGTTGAACAGAGAATGAATAGTATATGTGCTGGAGGAACAGGCGCTTTTATCGACCAAATGGCATCACTTCTTCAAACAGACGCTTCAGGCCTTAATGAGCTTGCAAGGGATTATAAAAAATTATATCCAATCGCATCTCGTTGTGGAGTTTTTGCAAAAACAGATGTGCAAGCCTTAATTAATCAAGGTGCTAGTAAATCTGACATTGCAATTTCAGTTTTTCAATCTGTAGTAAATCAAACTATATCAAATCTAGCTTGTGGAAGACCTATTAGGGGTAATGTTGCTTTCTTAGGTGGACCACTTCACTTTTTGCCAATGCTTAAAGAAAGATTTGTTGAGACTCTTAATTTAACTGAAGATGAAATAATTTCTCCTGAAAATTCACAAATTTTCGTTGCACTTGGAGCAGCTATTTCAAGTTTTGATTCAAAGCCAATTTCATTTGTTGAACTTTTTAATAGAGTAAATAATAATGACAACATAAATATTAAGGAAAGTGATGTAATGCCACCGCTTTTCAATAGTGAAGAAGAGGTTATTGCTTTTCGTGAAAAACATAAGACAAAATCCCTTAAAAAAATTGATTTAAAAAGTTACGAAGGTCCAATTTATTTGGGAATTGATTCAGGTTCAACTACCTCAAAACTTGTGGCATTATCTGATAATAATGAATTGCTTTATACTTTTTACGGCTCTAATAAGGGAAATCCTCTTGACATTGCAATTGAAAATTTGAAAGAGATTTATAAAGAGAAAAATGAAAAAGCATATTTTGCTGGTTGCGGTACAACTGGTTATGGCGAAGAATTTTTAAAGGCAGCGCTAAATTTAGATTTTGGAGAAGTTGAAACGATAGCTCACTTTACTGCTGCAAAATATTTTGATCCAAAGGTTGATTTTATTTTAGACATTGGCGGACAAGATATGAAGTCCATGAAAATTAGAGATGGTGTAATTGAATCAATTTTACTAAACGAAGCTTGTTCGGCAGGTTGTGGATCTTTTCTTGAAACTTTTGCACATTCAGTAAATATGAGTGCAGAGGAGTTTGCTAAGGAAGCTACTAAGTCAAGAGAGCCAGTAGATTTAGGTTCACGTTGCACAGTTTTTATGAATTCCAATGTTAAGCAAGCACAAAAAGAGGGCGCTTCAGTTCCCGACATTTCTGCAGGACTTGCCTATTCTGTAATTAGAAATGCAATTCAAAAGGTAATAAAAATTAGAGATCCAAAGGAGTTAGGGGAACATATAGTTGTACAAGGCGGAACTTTTCTATCTGATGCAGTGCTAAGAGCCTTTGAAAATTTAACGGGAGTAGAAGTTACAAGACCTAATATTGCTGGGCTAATGGGCGCTCTTGGAATGGCACTTATATCAAAAGAAAAATCAAAGGGAAAGTCAAATTTAATTTCACAAGAGGAGTTAGAAAAATTTGAGTATAAATCAATTTCTACAAATTGCAGACAATGCACAAATAATTGTGCTCTTTCAGTAAATATATTTCCAAATGGAAAGAGATACATTACGGGAAATAGGTGCGAAAAGGGCGCAGGTCGCATTAGAAATAAAGAAGACGAGCTACCAAATATGTATCGCTATAAATACGAAAGGGTCTTTGATTATAAATCACTTCCTGAAGAGGAAGCTAAACGTGGAGTCGTTGGAATACCTAGAGTTTTAAACATCTATGAAAATTATCCTTTCTGGCATACATTTTTTACAGAATTAGGGTATTCAGTTGTCCTTTCAAGCAAATCTTCTAGAGAAATTTACGAAAAGGGGATTGAAACCATTACAAGCGAAACTGCTTGCTATCCTGCAAAAATTTCTCATGGACATATTGAAGATTTAATAGAAAAGGGAATTAAATTTATATTCTATCCAGCAGTATTTTACGAAGAAAAGCAATTTGAAAATGCTGACAACACATTAAATTGTCCCGTTGTAGCAGGGTATTCTGAAGTTATAAAAAATAATGTGGATGAAATTATTGACGGAAAAGTTAAATTTATGAATCCTTTTATTTCTTTTGACGACAGAAAAAAATTAGAAAATAGACTTGCTAATGTCTTTGATTTCATTCCAAAAGCAGAAGTTAAAAAAGCTGTGCGTGCAGCCTATGATGAACAAGATAGATATAGATTAGATGTCTTAAATGAAGGCAATAGAATTTTAGAAGAAATAAATAAGAAGGGTGAAAGGGCAATAGTTTTGTCAGGTAGACCTTATCACATAGACCCAGAAATAAATCACGGCATACCAGAACTTATCACCAGCCTTGGACTTGCAGTAATTTCTGAAGATGGCATAGCTCGAAATGTTGAAATTGATTCAAGACTTAGAGTGCTAGACCAATGGAATTACCATTCAAGACTTTATAGAGCGGCAAAATTTGTTGGGGAACATGAAAATTTAGAGTTAGTTCAACTTAACTCCTTTGGCTGTGGAATAGATGCAGTTACAACTGACCAAGTTCAACATATTTTAGAGTCTTATAATAAAATTTATACAGTGTTAAAAATAGATGAAGTTTCTAACTTGGGCGCAGTGAAGATTAGGATAAGATCTCTAATTGAAGCGGTAGAAAAGAGAGAATTTGAAAAAATTGATGCAGAACTCGAGGGACTTCTCGACGACAATCCAGTAATGTTTACAAAAGAAATGAAAAAGGATTATACGATATTAATGCCTCAAATGGCGCCACTTCATTTTAGTATATTTGAACCTATTCTAAGACATGAAGGAATAAATATTGAAGTTCTTGAAGACTCAGGACATAAAGTTGTAAACGAGGGATTAAAATATGTAAATAACGACGCTTGCTATCCATCAATTTTTGTAGTTGGACAATTTATAGACGCAGTAAAATCTGGAAAGTATGATACAAATAGATTGGCGCTATTAATGAGTCAAACTGGAGGAGCTTGCAGAGCATCAAATTATGTTGGCTTTATTAGAAAGGCATTAAAGGATGCAGGTTATGGTCGTGTTCCAGTAATTGGTCTTTCTTTCCAACAAATTGAAAAACACTCTGGATTTGAATTTGATAAAAAAACAATGATGAGAATTGGCAAAAAGTTAATTCAAGGAATGCTTTATGCGGATTTAATTATGAGACTTACACAAGCGACAAGACCTTACGAAGTTATAAAAGGGTCTGCTAATATTTTGCGTGACAGATGGATTGAAATAATAAGTTCAGAAAACTTAAATTATAGCAAAAAAACTTTTATCTCTAATGTAAATAAAATGGTTGGAGAATTTAACAGACTTGAAATTACTAATGAGAAAAAACCAAAGGTTGGAATTGTTGGAGAAATTTTAGTAAAATACGACCCAGCTGCCAACAATCATGTTGCAGATCTTCTTGAAAGGGAAGGTGCTGAAGTTGTCATACCAGATTTGACAGACTTTATGATGTATTCCTTTAAGAATGCGAGAGCAAAGGCTGATAAACTTTCTAAGTCAAGATTAACGGCATTTATTTGTGAAATGGGAATTTCTTATATTGAATCTTACAGAAAATATGTTAGACTTGCCCTTGAAAAAACAAGATTTTTAGTTCCAGAAAAAATCGAGGAAATTATTGAATATGCAGAAAGATATGTAGATCTTGGCAATCAATATGGAGAAGGTTGGCTTTTAACTGGGGAAATGGTTGAGTTAATTGAATCAGGCGTTGAAAATATTGTCTGCGTTCAACCTTTTGGATGCCTTCCAAATCACATCACGGGAAAAGGGGTTATAAAGGCAATTAGAAATTCTTACGAAAAAGCTAATATAATTCCAATAGATTATGATGCCTCAGCTTCTGAAGTTAATCAATTTAATAGAATTAAGCTTATGCTTTCACAAGCAAAGAGAAATATGGAACAAGGCGAAGATAAATACAACAGAGGATATTTAAAAAAGGCAGCAATCTTAAAAAATTAATTTTTTCTTTATTCTTGATATAATTAGCAAAATGAAATAAATGTAAACAGAACTGACCTCTAAAAGTTGGATATAAATCCTAACTTTAGGAGGTCAGTTTTTTATGGCAAAAATCAAATAATTTAAAATACTTTAAATTTTAGAGGAAGGGAATTAAACTTACATAATTTAGAAAATGTAGTTTAAAATGCCAATACAATTATAGAAAGATACAAAAAAATACCAAAGCTAGTAAAAACTAACTCTGGTATTAGTCTAATTTTGTTAAAAAAATATTAAATTTTCTTAAAAATATTTTTTAGAGTTTGATCTTGTAACAAATTTTCTGTGCTATCTTGTTTTTTCTTTTCGTCATTGTAGACTTTGATGTCCCCTTGAGCTTTGTAATCTACACCTTTAAGAGCAGATTCAAAGGAGTCTTTAGCTTCCTCAATCTTAACTTGAAAATCCGTTAAATCACTTATAAATTTTTTTGCAGCTTCTTCATTTTTTGCAATAATGGATTCTTTAAGTCCTGGCAAAATTTCAAGAGCTTTTTCACTTGCCTTTAAAGTGTAATCATGTGAAGATTTAAATTTTTCTGGAACATTTAAATTTTTGATTTTATCAACAGTATTTCTAATTTCAGCATCTGCTTTATCATAGGCAGCATATAAATCTGCATCAGAAAGTTTTGACGCATTTTCAAAGAAACTAGATTTTAAATTTGCAAAGGATTTACTTAAATTATTTTGCAATACTTTAATTTCTTTTACATATGCTTCTTCATCAGATGATAAGTTTAGTATTGTAGCTTTTGAAGAGTCGTTGATTATAACTTTGAAGTTCTCATTGTCCCATTTAACTTCAGCTTTTAAATTTTCTGCTACAAATCTTAGTGGAACGAAAGTGCGTTCACTTTTAATAAGAGCAGGTGCATCTAATTCAATTTCTTTTCCCTTAACTTTTGCTTTTTTTGAATTGATTTTTAATTCTATTGAAGTATTGTTTCCATTTATACTTACAAGTCTTTTATCATTGTTCCAATCAACTTTATAGCCTAAAGTTTCTGAAATAAATCTTATAGGAACCATAGTCCTTTCATTTTGTATAAAGGGAGCAACATCAGATTTTATAATTTTTCCATTGTATTCAATTAATGGAGTTTTAGCTGCAAATACATTTGCAGTCAAAAACATTAATAAAATTAGTGAAATTAAAATTGATTTATTTTTTTTCATAATTACCTCAACTTTCATTGTTTAGTATTACTTACTTTTCCAATATTGGAATAAGAGTTTGAATTAAAAACTTTTTCGATATAAATTAAATTACTATCTTTGTCTCCTTGGATTTCTATAAAGGAACCATCTCTTTCAGTTGGAGAAACTTCGCCCTTTTCATCGTCTTTATAGAAAACGATATATTCCATGTTAGGAGAAAGAGTTTTTGGGATACTAACTTCAATTTGCGAAAGATCGCCCTTATAATCTTTTAAGAAAGATGTGTTTGTTCCTTCTGCAGTTGATGTTGAAACTCTAATTCTTGATATGTAATCAGAATTTTTAATTAACTGGTCAACATTCTCCTTGTCAAAGTTTGAAGTAGTTAAATCTTCTTCACTTGCTTCTTTTTCCTTTGCAACTGAAGAAATTTTTGTGTCTCCCGTTTTTTCAACTTTAGAATTTTTTTTGCCACAGCCAACTAAGCTAAGCATTAAAAATAAAGATATTATAACAATAGTTGATTTTTTCATACATACCTCCAATTTAGTTCATTATACCATAAATCAAGGGAATGAGAATTATATAATTTTAAATTATGTACAATATGATATAATAAAAAGGGTGATAGAATGCCAAAAGATGTGCTATTTATTTTAAACAAATTAAATGAAGAAGGCTTTGATGCGTACATTGTAGGTGGTTGTGTTAGAGATAAACTACTGGGAATAGTACCTCACGATTATGATATAACTACATCTGCAAAGCCTGATGAAATAAAAAAAGTGTTTAAGGATTTTAAAACTGTTTTAGTTGGCGAAGAGTTTGGCACAGTTGGCATTATTATTGATAAAACTATTTACGAAGTTACTACTTTTAGAATAGATGGAAAGTATTTGAATTTTAGAAAGCCGGAAAAAGTAACTTTTTCAAAAAATCTAAAGGAAGACTTAAAAAGGCGTGATTTTACAATTAATGCCATGGCAATGGATGCTAATGGAAATCTTTACGACCCCTTTGGAGGAAAAGATGATTTAGATGAAAAAATCATAAGAGCAGTTGGCAGCCCAACAAAAAGAATTAGAGAAGATGCAATAAGAATTATGAGGGCAATTAGGTTTGCAGGAAGGTTTGACTTTTATATTGAGGATGAACTTTTTGATGCAATTTCCTTTGAAAGTAAACTTTTAAAAAAGATTTCTCCCGAGAGAATTTTTGATGAATTTTCAAAAATGATTACCTCAGAAAGACCTTCATATTATCTTCTCCTTATGGAAGAAACTGGTGTGCTAGACGTAATATTCCCAGAGTTAAAAAGAACAGTTGGATTTTCACAATTTAGTCCTTATCACGACAAAACTCTTTTTGACCATTTAATTTGCGTCATGGATGAAGTAAAGCCTGACCTTTCTCTTAGACTTGCAGCACTTTTTCACGACATTTCAAAGGTGGACACATTATCAATTGGCGAAGATGGAAGAGGACACTTTTTTGGACATGAAGTTTTGGGAGCAGATTTAGTTTCTGAAATTTTAAAAAGATATAGAGTTTCCAATAGAGTTATTGATAAAGTTAAAATTTTAATTTTAGACCACATGAAAGTTCACAGCGAAATGACTGACAAGGCACTTAGAAGACAAATTAAAAGAGTGGGAAGGGAAAATGTAATGGACCTTTATGACCTTTTAATTGCCGATTGCAAATGCACGAGAGCAGATCGTGATGCAAGCTTTATTATAAATAGAAAAAATAGGGTAAAAGAATTATTAAATGAAAAAGAAATGAAAACTGAAAAGTTTTTAGAAATAAATGGAAATGATATAAAATTTTTGGGTTTTAGTGAAGGTAAAATAATTGGGAAAATATTAAAGGAACTTGAAAATTTAGTTCTTGACGACCCAGAGAAAAATAATAGAGAGTACTTAATTGAATATATAAATAAAAATTACAGGTGATAAAATGACAAGATTATTTGGAACAGATGGAGTTCGTGGCATTGCCAATCAAAAGTTAACTCCAAAATTATGTTATGATATTGGAAGAGCAGCAGCTTTTGTACTTACTAAAAATAAAAGAGGAAAAGTTTTAGTGGGAAGAGACACAAGACTTTCCGGAGATTTAGTTGAATCTGCACTTATTGCTGGGTTTATGAGCATTGGATTGGATGTAGATGTTGCAGGAGTTATTCCAACTCCAGGAGTTGCATATCTCACTAGAACTGGAGACTATCTATGTGGTGTTTCTATTTCGGCATCACATAATCCCTTTGAATACAATGGAATAAAATTTTTCTCAAGTGAAGGTCTTAAACTTGATGACAGTGTGGAAGATGAAATTGAAGAAAAAGTTCTTTCCACTACAAAAATTTATAAGGATGTTACAGGGGATGAAGTGGGAATAGTAAATAGGTCTTCTGAATTTACACAAAAATATATTGAATATTTAAAAGGTTTAACTAATGAAAGATTTGACGGATTAGAAGTTGCAGTAGATGCAGGAAATGGTGCACAATCACATATTGCAGAAATTGTTTTAAAAGCCTTTGGTGCAAAAGTAAAGATTATTAATAATGAGCCAAATGGAATGAACATAAATGACAATTGTGGTTCAACGAATCCAAAACTTATTGAGGAACTTGTAAAAAAAGAAAAATCAGATATTGGTATGAGTTTTGACGGAGATGCTGACAGAATTATTGCTGTCGACGAACTTGGAAATGTAGTAGATGGCGATCATATCTTGGCAATTGCTGCAACATATTTAAAGGAAAACAACAATCTTAAAAACAACGCAGTAGTTGGAACTATAATGTCAAATATGGGTCTTAAAAAATATCTTGAAAATATTGGAGTTGACTTTATAGAGACAAAGGTTGGAGACAGATATATTCTCGAAAAAATGTTAAAAGATGATTATGTAATTGGTGCTGAACAATCTGGTCATGTTATATTTTTAGATTACAATACAACTGGCGATGGACTTGCAACGGGTATTCATCTTTTAGAAATTATGAAAAAAACAGGGAAAAAATTATCAGAACTAAATGGACTTATGAGAGATTATCCTCAAGTTCTTAAAAACGCAAAGGTTCGCGATGATTTAAAAAATAAATATGAAGAATTTCCTGAAATAACTCAAGCTATTAAGGCTGTGGAAGAAGATTATCACGGAAGTGGAAGAGTTGTCATAAGACCTTCAGGTACAGAGGCACTTGTTCGAGTAATGATTGAAGGCGAGGACAAAGAAAAACTCTTGGAAGATGCTGAAAAATTAGTAAAAATTATTGAAGATAAATTAAACTAGGAGAAAAATATGTACAAAATAATTTCAGACACAAGTTGTGATTTAACAAAAGAAGAAATTAAGGATTTGGGAATCGAATATGTTCCCTTTAAAATTTCTATTGACGGTGTGGAATATGAAGATGATGACAATTTGAATATTCAAGAGTATTTGGATAAAATGGAAAAAACTGAAAATCCAATAAAGACAGCTTGTCCATCTCCCTATGATTATTTAAAAATTATTGAAAAAAATATAGATAAGGATATTTATATTTCTACAATTTCTTCAAAATTATCAGGGTCCTATAATTCTGCGAAAGTGGCAGAACAAGAAGCAAGAGATAAATTTAAGGGAATAAAAATTCATGTAATTGATACAAAATCAGCTTCTGCAGGACACACAAGAATTATTTTAAAGCTTTTAGATTTACTTAAAGATAAAAGTTTTGAGGAGGTTGTACCTGCCATTAACAAAGAAGTTGAAAATGAAGTTACAATGTTTGTCCTCGAAAACATGAAGAATTTGATTAAAAATGGAAGGATAAAAAAGAGTGCAGGACTTATTGCAAATGTGTTAAACATTAGACCAATTATGATTTCTAATGATGGAGAAATTGAATTATTTGAAATAAATCGTGGAATAAAAAAATCCCTAGACAAAATGGTAAAGGCAATAGGAAAAGAATGCAGAGTAAATAATCCAAATCTTGTAACACTTTCTTATGTTAGAAATGAGGAGCGTGCAGAAAAGATAAAGGAAAAAATTGAAGAAATGTACGATGGAGTTAAAGTCCATGTTAGACATACAAATGGTCTTTCTTCTGGATATGCAGACATAGGAGGCATTGTCATAGCTTTTTGAGGTGAATTATGAGAAAAGGCGATAGAGAAGAAAATTTTGAAGAAAAAGTTAATGCTGCTTTTAGAGAAGAAAATTTTAAAGAAATTGGTGAATTAATTGGCGAAGGAATTGACACTGCCATTAATGTAACTAGATCTTCTATTAGCAAATTTATTAATAAAAATAAGAGAAATTTGCCTTATAGCATTCAAAATGATGACAGAATAATAAATCAAAATCCCAAGACTGTTAAAAGAGTAAAGATGTGGGGATCTGTTGCAAAAATTTCAATAGTAGGTCATCTTTTTGCATTTTTTGGATTTCTTATAGACATATTTGATAACTTTTCATTTATAAGAGACGATTTACCGCTTTTAATTTTTTGGGTTATTCCTGCCCTTGTAGTTTCTTTTTATGTAAATTATAGAGTTAAAAAGAGCAAGGACCAAATAATTAGATTTAGAAAATATAATCGTGAAATTGGGAATAACACTGTTATACCAACAGCTGATCTTGCAGCAATTACTGCAAAGCCAATTGATTTTACTATAAATGATCTCCTAAACATGATTGACAAAGATTATTATATGCAAGCGCGAATTGTAGAAAATGGAGAACTTTTTATATTGGATGCAAAAACTTATAAGCTTTATAAAGAGGAAATGCTTCGCGACCCGAAAGAAAGAATGGAAGAAATAGAAAATAATGAAAATAGTATTCTTGTTGAAGATTATTTGGTGAAGGCAAGAAAAGATGTTACAACTCTCACAGAAATGACTTCAAATTTAAAGGAGCCCATGAAGAGTAAAGTCAATGAATTTTTGCAAATTGTCAGCAAAATTTTTGAACTATTAAAGGAAAATCCAAGCACTGCAGGGGATTTAGACAAGACAATAAATTACTATCTGCCAACAACTGTAAAATTAGTAGATTCTTATCTAAAAATGAGCGAAAAACCGACAGAAATAGTTAAGTCTTCTCTAAAAGATACAGAAGAGACTATGGATTTAGTGAATGATGCTTTTATGAAAATTTTAGACAATATCTACCAAGAAAAAGTTATGGATTTATCAAGCGATATGAGCGTTTTAAAATCAATGCTCAGACAAGAAGGACTTTTAGATGAAAAGGACTTTAATTTAGGAGGAAAGTAAAATGGATAAAGAAATAAAATTATCCCTAACAGATGATTTCGGAGAGTTAAATAAAGAAAATGAAATCGAAGAAATTAAAACAGTTGATGAAAAAAATGAGTTGAGATTAAGTCCAGAAGAGGAAAAACAAGTTGAAGATTTTGCAAAGACAATTGATATTACAAATTCAAATATAGTTTTACAATATGGAGTTGGTTCACAAAGAAAAATTTCTAACTTTTCTGAAAAGACACTTGAAACTGTTAAGACTAAAGACCTTGGCGAAGTTGGAGATTTACTATCTGGCGTTGTAAATGAATTAAAAAGTTTTGATGTAAGTGAAGAGGACAATAAATTAGTTGGATTTTTCAAAAAACAATTAAACAGTGTAACATCACTAAAGACTAAATATGATTCGGCAGAAAAGAATGTTAATAATATTATAAAGACTTTGGAAGAACATCAAGTAACTCTTATGAAAGACATTGCAATGCTTGACCAAATGTATGAACTAAATGAAAATTATTACAAGGAACTTAGTATGTACATACTTGCCGGCAGAAAAAAATTGGAAGAAGCGACAAATGTTGAACTTCCAAAACTTCAAGCTAAGGCACAAGAAACAAATTTGCCAGTGGATGCACAGAAAGCTAATGATTATGTAAATATGATTAGCCGATTTGAAAAGAAGCTTCACGACCTTGACCTTACAAGAATGGTTTCAATTCAAATGGCTCCTCAAATAAGAATGGTTCAATCTTCAAACACAGTAATGGTTGAAAAAATCCAATCTACAATTGTAAACACCATTCCACTTTGGAAGTCTCAAATGGTAATTGCACTTGGTGCAAATCATTCAAAGGAGGCAGCAAGAAGTACAAGGGAAGTTACTGATTTGACAAATAAACTTTTAAGGAAAAATGCAGAGACATTAAAGCAAACTACTGTTGAGACGGCAAAACTTTCTGAGAGAGGAATAGTTGACATCGAAACAATTAAGCACACTAATGATCAATTAATTTCTGCACTTAATGAAGTTCGTCAAATTCAAATCGAAGGTCATAAAAAACGTGAAGAAGCTTCTGTTGAACTTAGAAGAATAGAAGAAAATTTAAAGTCATCTTTAATAGAAATTGCAAATAAATAATAAATATAAAACCGAGAAAATGTGATGCTCAATAAGTTTTTTAGTCCAACTTAATGAGTTCGGCATAAATTCTCGGTTTTTGTATAATTATCTAAAACTAATTTTTCCATCTTCAATGGAATCAATAATCGCAAGGGAAAGCAAATCGTATCCCATTTCTCTAATAATTTTTCCACCATCTTGAAAGCCCTTTTCAATGGCAACAGAAATTCCCACGATATTTGCGCCAGCTTGTTTTGAAACATCTATTAAACCCTTGAGTGCATTTCCTTCTGCTAAAAAGTCGTCGATAATAAGTAAATTGTCTTCAGATGATAAAAATCTTTTTGAAACTGTAATAGTATAATTTTTCTTTGTAGTGAAAGATTCTACTTTTGATTCATAGACATCGTCGCCAATATTTAATGTTTTTTGCTTTTTACAAAAAACGACCATGGCATCGTCAAGATGTTTTGATGCAACAGTGGCAAGGGCAATGCCACTTGCTTCAATTGTAAGTATTTTATTAATTTTTTTATCTTTAAAATAATTTGTAATTTCTTCAGCAAGTTTATCCAAAAATTTTATATCAAGTTGGTGATTTAAAAAAGAATCTACCTTTACAATATTTCCATCTAAAATTCGTCCATCGTTAATAATTCTTTCTTCTAATAATTTCATTTTACACCTCAAAATTTATTTTAAGACATTAACAAGAAGTAATCAAGAGTTGTGATTATTTATTAAAGAATTACTTACTATGATATAATAAAGGCATGAAGTACATATTATTTTTATTAATTTTTTTAGTATCATGCACAAATGAAAAAATTTTAGACAGTGCAAACTATAAAAATATTAGTGCAGAAATTATTTGCACAAAGGGTTGTTTCGCAAAGGATTTAATAATAAAAAAAGATGGAGAAAAGTTTATCATTGATGTTTATAATTTAAAACCTTGGAAAGTTGATTTTTGTAATGTTGACGGAGGTGAAGTAGAAATTGCTCTTGGCGTTTACAAAAAGACGCCCTTTGACCAAAATCTAGCTAAGAGATGTTTTTTATACAATATTGATTTTAAAAATAAGAAATTAATACCAAAACTTAGGATATCAAGATTACATAATCCAATTACAGATTTTAATCTTTGCGACATTGACGGAGATGGTCGAGATGAAATTATTTCGATAGAGAAAAATATTAAGGGTGAATATCTATTTGGAGTATATGACTGGACAAATTTTTCCTTTGAAAGAAATTATTGTAGCATTATTTTAAAAGATGAGCCAATCTTTTTAGATAAGGAGAAAAAAGTTGAAATTAATGGAATGAAAAGTGATTTATTTTTAGAAGGAGATGAGGTTAAATGGAAGTAAAGAAAAAATTATTGATAACTTCAGTTATTGCAATTTTGCTTTTAACAGCTTGCAAAAATGACAAGAGCAAGGTGCCGGAAAAAGAAACTTCGAAAATTGAATTGCGGGATACAAAATTTTTAGACGAAATGGAAAATAAAACTACATATATTGATTACAAAGCATCTAAATTTACGCCAAAAGTTGATGATTATAAGATTGCTGGTGATTTTAGCAATGTTGAAAATATTTCCAAATTTGGAAACTTTACAAGTAAACAAAAAGAGATGCTTTTAAAAAACGGATTTACAATTACTAAACCAAAAAATCAAGAGAATAATGAGTACAGTAAAGACTCTTGGAATTATGAATTTGACCAAATTCACCAAATTTATGAAGATAATGAATATAATTATTGGCCGAGCTTTGTAACAACTGATTCAGTAACTCATATCTTTCATATTTTTTATGATGGATTTTTAAGGAGCTTGGAAAGGGAAGAGTTATATCCAAAATCAATTGAATTAAATAAAAATTTGATTGTGGAAAATATTAAAATTTATGATGAAATTGAGAATAAAGAATTAAAAGACTTGCAAATTAAAAATATTGCTTTTGTGGCAACGGGACTTAAACTTTTGGGATATGAACCTGAAAATTTGCCAAAAGAGGCAAAGGATTTAATGGATAAGGAAATAAAAAATGTAATTTCAGAAGAGATAGCAACATCTGCAATAAGTGATAGAGATGTAGATTTTTCACAACTTATACCAAGAGGACATTATACTCGTGATGAAAAATTAAAAAAATATTTTATGGGAACAATGTACTTTGGTCAAGTTGGATTTTTTATTGAAAGCGACGGAGAAATGGATAAAAATAGCATTTTACAAGGCCTACTTCTTACGCACTCAATATATAGAAATCCTAAAAATTTAAAAAATTGGGAAGATTTAGTTGAACCAATAGATTTTTTAGTTGAAAGTGCCGATGCTCTTTCTATAAGAGAATACGCAAGAACGCTTTACGGAGTTTATGGAAAAGATTTTAACATCAACAAATTAGATGATGAGAAAAAATTAACGAGTGCCTATGAAGTTTTAAAGGCATATCCAGATCCGAAGATTGCAGGATTTTTGGGAAAGTCCTTTAGATATATGCCACAAAGAGCAGTAATAGACAGTGTACTTATGCAAAATGTGGTGGATATTGCAAGTGAAGATAAGCCATCTGATAGACCAATTTATTCTGGTTTAGATTTAATGGCTGCCTTTGGAAATGAAAGGGCAAGAGATATTTTAAATAAGGATTCTTACAATTCACATTGGGATAAATATAAAGAGAGAACTGAAGGAAATATTTTAACTGTGAATAAAATGGAAGATAAACAATGGCAAAAAAATATGTATCGTGGTTGGCTGTGGATGCTTGATGCTTACGACCAAAAATTTGGCGAGGGTTATCCAAGGTTTATGAGAAATGAAGCTTGGGAGAGAAAGGATTTAGTATCTGCTCTTGGTTCTTTTGCAGAATTAAAACACGACACAGTCCTTTATGGCAAGGCTGTTATTGCTGAAATGGGTGGCGGAGAAGATGAAGAAATTCCAAAATCCTATGTTGAACCTAATGTGGAGCTTTATGAAAAATTAAATTGGCTACTTGAGTTTACTAAAACAAATTTAAAAAGTCGAGAAATGTTAAGTGAAAATCTCGAAGATAAAATCAAGAGATTTCAAACTATGGTAGTAAAATTAAGAGATCTTTCTATAAAGGAACTTCAAGAGGAACCCTTTACAGAAGATGAAAATCAATATTTATTATACATTGGTGGAGAAATGGAAAGCATCATGGTGGATTTTGTAAAATCATCTGATGAAAACCAAATTTCTTCTTGGTATGAAATAGAAAATGCGACAGACAGAAGAATGCCAGTTGTAGTTGATTTAATGAGAATTGTTGATAATAATGTTGGACTTCCTGAGGGCGAAGTTTTCCACATAGGAACTGGAAAGCCAATGGAAATTTATGTAATATATCCTCATGAGGGTAAACTTTACATGGGTAGAGGTGCAATTTTTTCATATTACGAATTTATAAATAAAAATCGACTAAAGGATGAAAAGTGGCAAGAGATGGTTTATAATGATGCAACAGATTTTCCTAATTGGTACAATGATCTTGTTAAAGAAGAAAAAGAAATTCCATAATTAATTGCTATTATGGTGGAGTTTATTAGTAAGATTTTAATTCAAAATTAAAATTAGAATTTAACATATGTTATAATATTTTGAGGTGATAAAATGCTTTTAGAATTAGTTGAAAAGAGAAGAAGTATAAGAAAATTTACTGACGAAGAGGTTTCTGAAAAAGATTTAAGAGAAATTTTAAATATTGCACTGCACGCTCCGACGGCAAAACATAGAAATTCAGTTAGATATATAATTATTAGAGATAAAAAAAGACTTGAAGAGCTTTCTCATTATAAAAAAAATGGTGCAGCCTTTTTAAGTGGCGCCAATGTTGCCATTGCTGTTTTAACAGATAGTGAAATTGCACCAAATACAAATCATCAAGATGCATCTATTGCTGCAACTTTTATTTTGCTTGCTGCAGCTGATTTAGATTTAGGGGCAACTTGGGCAAATGTTGTTGATGCAAAGCACGAAAGTGGAATTACTGCACAAAAATTTTTGCGTGAATTTTTTGGCTTAGAGGATAAATTTGATGTTGAGCGTGTAATTGGAATTGGTCATCCAGCAGAAGAAAAGTCAGAAAAAGTTCCCTTTGAATATAAAGAAGTTGTATTTGAGGATCTAAATGATAAAGTTAAATAATTTAGAAGAAACGGAAAGATTTGGGAAATTTTTGGGCGAAAATTTGAATCCAGGAGATGTTCTTTGTTTAAATGGTGATTTGGGAGCGGGAAAGACTACTCTCACAAAAAGTATTGCCCTTGGACTTGGCATAGAGGATTATGTAACTAGCCCTACTTTTACAATAGTAAATGAATATTATGGAAAGGTTAATCTATATCATATAGACACTTATAGATTGGACGATAAAGTAGATATGGATTATCTTGGCTTCGATGAATATTTTTATTCTGAGGGAGTTACAGTTGTTGAATGGGCTGAGAAAATTAAAGATGCCCTTCCAGAAGAATACATTGAGATAAATATTTCATCAAAAGAAGATAAAAGAAAGCTTGAAATTAACTTTATTGGCAGTAGATTTGAAAAGCTGAAGGAGAAATTAGATGAAAGTTTTGGGAATTGATACTTCTACAAAGACAACTGCAATTGGATTAATTGAAGATAATGAAGTATTATGCGATTATAATTTAGCGGGTAGAATTGCTCATTCAGAATCTGTTACAGATATGATTGAAGAAATTTTTAGAAAATTTGAATTTACATTAGATGATATTGATTTAATTGCGGTGGGAATTGGGCCTGGATCCTTTACGGGACTACGAATAGGAATAACTATTGCCAAGGTAATGGCCTTTGCTTTAGATAAAGATGTAATTGGAGTTTCTTCTCTTGTTGCAAATGGAATGTCTGATTATGGAATTGTTGCAACTATTGTGGATGCGAGACGAGGAAATGTCTATGCATCAATAATAAAAAATGAAGAAAAACCAGAAATTTTATTTGAAGATGAAATTCTTTCTTTTGAAAAATTTAAAGGTGAATTAAATAAATACGAAGAAATTACAATTTCAGGTCTTGACGGCGATAAATTTATTGAAAAAATTAAGGGAGGAAAGCTCTCAAAAAATAAAAATATGAGGGGAGCAAATATTGCAAAGCTTGGCTTACTTGATTACGAAAAAAATGGTCCAATGGACGCATTTAATTTAGTGCCCAATTATTTAAAAATTTCTCAGGCAGAAGCACAATATGAAAAAAATCACGAGAATAGCAAATAAAAAGGATGTAGATGCAATTTATGAAATCGAAGTAGAAAACTTTGAGTTTCCATGGTCAAAAAATTCCATAGAAAATGCAATTGTAAAAGATGATTTGCAGGATATCATAATTACTGAAGTAGATAGAAAAATCGCAGGTTATATTAGTTATATGATAGTATTTGACGAGATACACATTGCAAATGTAGCTGTAAAAAGTGAATTTCGTGGGCAAAAAATTTCTCTCGACCTCTTTGATTTTTTGACAAAGATGGCAGATGAAAAGAAACTAAAGATTACTTTAGAAGTTGAAGAAAAAAATAAAATTGCATTTAATTTATACAGAAAATATAATTTTAAAATCTTAGGAAAAAGAAATGATTATTATGGCATTGACAGAGATGCTTATATAATGTGGAGGGAGTGATGAGATGAAAATTTTGGCAGTAGAATCCTCATGTGATGAAACTTCAGTGGCCGTCGTGGAAGATGGCCGCAAAGTTTACTCTAATGTAATTGCATCCCAAATTGATACTCACAAAAAATTTGGCGGAGTTGTGCCTGAAATTGCATCAAGACAACATGTTGAAGCTATTAACACAGTTTTAAAGGAAGGTCTTGAGGAAGCAGGAGTAAAATTATCAGACATAGATATTATAGCAGCAACAAAGGGACCAGGACTTATTGGTGCACTTTTAGTTGGACTTAGTGCGGGAAAAGCTCTTGCACTTTCTACAGGCAAGCCCTTTGTCGGTGTGAATCATATAGTTGGCCACGTGTGTGCAAATTATATTTCCTTTAAAGAATTGGAGCCACCCTTTGTTGGATTAATAATCTCTGGTGGACACACTTATTTAATCGAAGTAAAGGATTATGTGGATTTCACACTTCATGGCAGAACTGTGGACGATGCAGTGGGAGAAGCCTTTGATAAGGTTGCAAGGTCTTTAGGGTTAGCTTATCCAGGAGGTCCAGTTATTGATTCTCTTGCAAAAAAGGGAAAGGAAACAATTGAATTTCCAAGGGTAATGATAAAGGAAGACAATTATAATTTCTCTTTTAGCGGGCTTAAAACTGCTGTTTTAAATTATTTAAATAGTGCAAAACTTCGAGGAGAAAAAATAGTTGTAGAAGATGTTTGTAAGTCCTTTCAAGAGGCAATAGTTGATGTTTTAATTGAAAAGTCCTTTAGACTTGCTAGAGAAACTAAGATGGATAAAATTGTTCTTTGCGGAGGAGTTTCTGCAAATTCAAGAATTAGAGAAGCTTTTGAAGAAAGGGGCAAATCTGAAAATATAAAAATATTTTATCCAGATTTAAAACTTTGCACAGATAACGCAGCAATGATTGCCTCAGCTGCATATTACGAGTACATTGCAGGCAAAGTTGATGAAAACAATTTTGCAAATCCTAATTTAGGGTTAAAATAATTTTGATTGAGCATTTGCAAGAGCCATTATAAAAGTTTGCAATATAAAAGTGCATTTCTGCACTTTTATAGGTTATTAATAAATTTTAAAATTTCAATCTTAGAAAGGTCCTTTTCAAAAACTTCTAAGTGGTCAATGCCCATTATGTCGTGGGCATTTTTTATGCCCTGTTGCACTAATTTTTCTATTGAATAAAGTTCTCCAAAGTCAGAATTTTTTGAAGAAATGAAAAACAAATTACAAATTTTATTTACACTTCTATTATAACTTTCACCAGGAATTTTTTTGTAGTTTTCAAAAACTGAAATACTTACATTTTTAAGATTAAATCTAAGATCGGCATATTTTTCTTCCAAATTAAACAACTTAATAAGCTCAAAGAAAAAGTCCTCGCCATTTAATGCATTAAAGACATTTCCAACAAAAATAGAGTTTTTATTGGGATTTAAAACTTTTAAAATCACTCTATTTCCAATTATTTTTGCAGAGATACCAGACTTTACTTTGAAAATAAAGAAGTCGCTATCTTGCAAATTTTTCTTTAATTTATTTATAAAGGAGTCGTCAGAAAATTCTAAATTCACATAGAGGATCGATGAGTCAGTAGTCTTTCCTTCGATTTCTTTGTAAATATTTTGAGAAGAATAATTATCCTTTGAAAAGTAAGTATTTAAAATTTTTTCAGGGATATTAGTAGTATTTCCAAGTGCCAAATTTGATAAATATGTTGGCGATTCAATGGAAATAATGTCCTTTAAATCAGTGTAAACTTCATCTATTTGTTCATTTTTTTCAAAAGTGAGCTTATCTACATAATTATCAGTTGAATTAAAGTCTATAAATTTATAATCTTCATAAAAATTAACGCCAAGTTTTTTTAAATAATCCTTAATAATTTTGTGAATTTTATCTGAATTTAAGTCAAAATAATTTTCTGAACCAATATAATCAATTATAGCTTCCCTTAATTCAGATACGGGAGAAGTTGCCTTTAAATTGTAGATGCTTGCTAAATAATAAAATAAATTTGAATCTAAAAAGTCAGAGAACAAAAAGTATTTTTCAATGGAACTTTTATCGTCAAAATCAATGGGAGATAGTAGTAGTTTATATAATTTTCTTTTGCTATTTTCGTCTACATTATTTACTTTTAAAAATTGATTCAAAGACAAACCTAAAATAATTGGTTTTTCCTTTTTTTCCATTTTTTTTAAAATATTATTTACTTCATCTTCATTTAAAATATTTTTTAGCATTTCTAAGGTATTTTTAAAATTAAATTCTGAAAATCTATTGTCAAAGGTTTCGTAATTATTTTCGCCTTCATTTATTTTTATAAATTCATTAAAGTGCTTTGTGTAAATATTTATATTAAGAGGATTTAGATTTGCGTGATTAATAAGAGCGTAAGCTAGGGCTAAATTGCCAAAACCATCGCCAAGTAAGTAAGCTTTTGAGTTTTCGTCACGATTTGGCATGAGAATTTTCACTTCATCATCGGAGACTTTTTTTGCAGCAAAAATAGCAGCAGAAATTGTTGCAGCTGCAATTGCTAATTTTTTAATGTCATCTTTTTTTGACATAATCTCACCTCAGTTTAAGTTTACCCAATTTTAACAATCATTAATTTATTAATTCTAATTTGTTAAATTGTTTTATTACAAGTATAATAACAAATGGAGGGATTAACGTGAAAAATTATAAATTAATTGAAGAAAAATATATAGACGAAGTTGCATCAAATTGCAAAGTCTATTCTCATATAAAAACTGGAGCAAGGGTACTTACTCTTGAAAATAATGACGAGAACAAAGCCTTTGGCATTGGTTTTAGAACGCCACCTGAAAAGGGGAATGGGGTATGTCATATAGTTGAGCACTGCGTACTTTCTGGCTCAAGAAAATTTAAAACTAAAGAACCCTTTATGGATTTAATCAAGTCATCGTTACAAACTTTTTTAAATGCTATGACTTTTCCAGATAAAACAATTTATCCTGTATCAAGCAGAAACAAAAAAGATTTTTACAATTTAATGGATGTATATTTAGATGCAGTTTTTTATCCAAGCATATACGAAGAAGAAAAAATATTTCTTCAAGAGGGTTGGCATTACGATTTAAAAAACAAGGATGATGAACTAAAATACAATGGAGTTGTCTACAACGAGATGAAGGGAGTTTATTCCTCTTCAGAAAATATTGTGTCTGATGCCATGGTTTTTGCTCTTCACGAAAATTCAAGCTATGGTGTAGATTCAGGTGGAGATCCAAAACTCATTCCTACATTAAGCTATGAAGAATTTAAAAATTATCATAAAAAGTATTATCATCCATCAAATTCTTACATTTATCTCTATGGAAATCAAAATATGGAAGAGGCACTGGACTTCATTGATAAAAATTATTTAGCTGACTTTGATAAAGAGGAGATTAATTCAGAAATTATTTTAAATGATGAATTGAAAGAAACTAAGGATGTAGAAATAACATTTTCTGCATCTAAGGAGGAAATGAAGGAGAAAATTGATTACCTTTCAAAGGGTTGGACTATTGGTTACGCAGATTCTAAGTTAGATGTATTTATGCGTGATTTTTTGGCGGAACTTTTAATAGACGCTCAAGCTGCACCAATTAAAAAGGCGATTTTTGAAGCAGGACTTGCTGAAGATGTCTATTCAGAAACTTCATCTTCTTTTCCACTTGATTTATCAATAGTCTTAAAAAATACAGATGCAGATAGAAAAGATGAATTTTTAGAAATCTTAAAAAATACACTAAAGGATTTAGTGGAAAATGGAATTGATAGAGATCTTTTGGAAGCGACTTTAAATAAATTTGAATTTATTTTTAGAGAAGGTGGCGGCACACAAAAGGCGATAATATATTATATTAGAGCTCTTAATTCTTGGCTATATGATCAATCTCCACTGGATGCTCTATATTATAACGATGTATTAAATGAAGTAAAAGAAAAACTAAATGATAATTTTGTAGAAAATTATATAAAAGAAAAATTATTAGATAATGTTTATTCTGTAAATTTAGTTGCAAGACCTGAACTAAATAAAAATGACAGAGAGGAAAAAGAATTAAGGGAAAATCTTCAAACAATAAAGGAAAAAATGTCTAATGAAGAGAGAGAAGAAGTTATAAGAAAGAGCATTGAACTTGAAAAGTATCAAAGCGAAGAAGACTCACTTGAAGCAAAAAAAACAATTCCATCTCTTGAACTTTCTGATATAGATGAGAAAGTTACAGATTATAAACCTGAAGAGGACAAAATTGATGATGTAATTTATTTAAAATCAAATCAAGAGACAAATGGAATAGTTTACACTACCATTTCACATGACATTTCCTTTATAAAAAGGGAAGAAATTGAAACAATGTCTTTACTTCTTTCGATAATTGGACTTATTGATACCAAGAACTATTCCTACGAAGAATTAAATAATGAAATTTACAAGGCAACTGGTGGCATAACATTTAATCCAACAGTTTATGTCGATTCAAAAGACAAGGAAAAATATTCTCTTAGAATGAATGTGAAGATGAAATCCACAGCAGAGAATGTAAAAAGAGGGCTAGAGATTGTAGATGAAATTATTTACAATTCTATGCTTAATTCAAAGAAGAGAATTAAAGAACTTTTAAATATTTTAAAATCAAGAATTGAATCCACGATGTTACAAAATGGACATCAATTTATAATTTCAATCTTAAAATCCTATTACTCAAAAGTTGCAGAGATTCAATCTCATATAGGCGGCTTAGATTATTACAATTTTATGAGAGATTTAGCAGAGAACTTTGAAGATAGATGGGAAGAATTTGAAAAAGATTCAGAGGCAGTTTATGAAAAATTATTTGCAAGAGATAATTTAATAATTTCTACTGTGGGAAATATTTCTGACTTAAACAAGATTAAAGCTGATTTAAAAGTTTATATAGACAAATTAAAAGTAGAAAATATTAAATTTAACGACTATGATTTTAAATGTGAAAATAAAAATGAAGGACTTTACACAACTTCAAATGTTATTTACGCATCAAAGGGCTACGACCTTGAAAAGCTTGGCATAAAATATTCAGGGGATCTTACAGTTCTTGCAAATATTTTAAATTCATCCTACCTACACAACGAAATTAGGGCAAAGGGTGGAGCCTATGGTGCAGGAATTAATATTGGACGAAATGGTGAAATGGCAACTTATTCTTACAGAGATCCAAATTTGAGAAATACAGTAAAAGTTTACGATGCCATTGGAAATTTTGTCGAAAATTTAAAGATGTCAGACGAAGACTTAAAAGATTTTATAATTGGTTCAATGAATGCCTTTGACCCACTTCTTTCACCAGAGCAAATTGGAGATATAAATTTATCAAGATTTATAACAGGACTTACAATAGAAGATTTGGAAAAGTCTAAAAGAGAAGCTTTAAAAACTAATATTGAAAAATTAAATTCCTATGGCAAAGTATTTGATGAAGCTATGAAAAAAAATTATCTCGCAGTTTTTGGCAGTGAAAGCATAATTAGAGATAGTGCAGATCTATTTAAGGAAATTAAGTCCATTAAATAGTTGGAGGTTTTATGATAAATTATCATGAAATATTAATAAAAATTGAAAAGTTAATGAAGGATGCCTCAAAAATTTTCTTTGAACTTGACCCAAAGAATAATTTTGAGATGAAGGGTAGAAATGATTATGTAACTGAAGTTGATTTTAAAGTACAAGAATTTTTAGAAAAAAATCTTTTAAAATTAATAGAAGGTTCAAACCTCTTGGCAGAGGAAAAGGACAAATCAAAATCTGAAATAAAAGAATATACTTGGGTTTTAGACCCAGTTGACGGAACAACTAATTTAGTTCACGAGTTTAATCATTCAGTAATAAGTCTTGCACTTTTAGAAAATTCACAAATTATAATTGGAGCGATTTACGACCCCTTTAGAGATGAATTTTTCTCTGCAATAAAAGGTGAAGGTGCAAAATTAAATGGAAGTGAAATAAAAACTTCTGATTGTAAAAATTTTTCCGAGGCTTTAATCGGTTCAGGAACTGGCGGAGGAAGGGTTGGCCGTGCTGATGAAACTTTTGAAATGCTAAGATTTATTTACAACAATACAAATGGAATTAGACACATAGGCTCTGCTGCACTTGAAATGTGTTATGCTTCTTGTGGGAGGTATGATGCCTTTATAGATGACGGATTAAATCTTTGGGATTACGCCGCAGGAACTTTAATAGTAAGAGAAGCAGGTGGATTAGTCATAAATATTCATGGCGAAGAAGTTGGATGCGAAAGATTTGGCGGAATAATTTGCGGAAATAAAAATATTGTAGAGGAACTTAGGAGATTCGTATATTAATAAAAATACACTTACAAAACTATTATTATTTATAAACACGGTGTGATGCCGTGTTTTTTCTTTAACCTTTTAATTTAAAGAAAAGTAGTTATAATTAAACTAAGGAATATTACATATTATAAAAAAGTATTTTACAAAAATTTTACAATTGAAGTTTAAAATTAAAAAGAGGAGATTTATGAGACACGCAATAGTAGATATAGGATCAAACACAATTAGACTAATTATTTTTGATGTTGAAGGTAATGTTAAAAATTTTAAAAAAGTATTAAACAAAAAATACACGGCTGGGCTTATTACTTATGTTCACGATGGAGAGCTTTCTGGCAAGGGAATAAAAAAGCTTATAAAGACTCTTGCCAGTATAAAAAATATTGTAAGGGAACTAAATGTTGACACTTTTTCGCCCTTTGCAACAGCTTCTCTTAGGAATTTGGGCAATACTGAAAAGGTGATTGAAAAAGTTAAAAGAGATCTTGACATCAATATTGATGTTTTAGAACAAGTTGATGAAGCTTTCCTTGGCAATGTTGGCGTAAGGAGTGAGATTGAAGCAGATAGGGGAATTACAATAGATATTGGAGGGGCCAGTACAGAAATTGTTTATTTTGAAAAAAATGGTCCCAAAGAATTTATCAATTTAAGTACGGGGTCTCTTCTTCTATTTAGAGAAAATGTGTCAAAAGTTTTGCCGAAGAAAAGTGAAATTCGTGCCATTGAAAAATCAGTTATTCGTGAGATTAATTCTTCACATTTTTCTACTAAGGCAAATAGGCTAATTGGAATTGGTGGAACAATAAGAACTACGGGAAAAGTTATTTCAGATTTATGGTCTAATGGCGAAAATCATTTCACTATTAAAGATATTTACAAACTTGTAGATCTTATTAAAGACGGAGAAACTGATACCATTAGGTCAATTATTAGAATAAATCCTGCGAGAATTCACACACTAATTCCTGGAGTAATTATTTTAAAAACTGTAATGGAAAAGCTAGGAATCAATGAAATAGAAGTCTCTGGCAATGGTCTCAGAGAAGGTTATTTAATTTATAAAGTATTGGAAGGTAACAATGAAATCTTATTTTCAAAATAGAGAGCTGTCATGGCTTAGATTTAACGAAAGAGTGCTATTGGAAGCAACGGAAGATAGCGTACCAGATCTTGAAAAATTAAAGTTTGTAAGTATTTTTGTTTCAAATTTAGATGAATTTTTTATGGTAAGAGTTGGCTCGCTCCACGATCTTTCAGCAATTAAAAAAGAAGTCAAAGATAATAAAACTGGCATGAATGCAGGAGAACAAATTAATGCGATTTTAAAAACCTTGCCAGCAATGTATAGAGAAAAAGACGAAATCTTTAAAAAGGTTAGTGAAAACTTAGAAAGATCAAATATAAGAGAGTTAAAATACAGCGATTTAGATTTAGAACAAAAAAGTTTTGTGGAAGATTTTTATATTAAGAGAATTGACCAATTGGTTTCGCCTCAAATTGTTGATATTAATCATCCCTTTCCTTTTTTAGAAAATACAAAATTATATGCCTTTGCCAATCTTGAAAAGGGTAAGGAAAAAGTATTTGGAATAGTTCCTATTAGAAACACCTATCCAAAATATTTAATTCTTCCTGGAGAAAATTTTGAATATATTTTAATAGAAGAAATCATTTTAAATCAAATCAATCAAATTTTTAAAGAATATAAAATTTTGTCAAAAAACATTATTAAGGTTACTAGAAATACAGACTTTGTTGATGACAGAGATACTTGGGAAGAGTTTGACGATTACAGAGAATACATGAAGAGCATACTTAAAAAGAGGAAGAGATTAAATGTTGTAAGGCTTGAATCTCAAGGAAAACTTTCTAAACAATCTCTTAGTTTTTTGCTTGAAAAAAATGAATTGACAGAGGATGCGTATTTCCCAATAGATTCACCTCTTAATATGCAATATGTTTTTGATTTAATTAAGGATATTCCAAAGGCAATTAAAAGTAAACTCTTATATAAAGATCTAATTCAATATAATCCAGCAGACTTTAGCAAAAGCATTATAGAGGATGTAAGACATAAGGATAGAATTTTATCTTATCCTTATGATAGTATGGATACTTTTCTAAGTCTTTTAAAGGAAGCAGCCAATGATCCCGATTGTAAATCTATAAAAATTACAATTTACAGACTTGCAAAAAATTCAAAAGTAGTAAGATATTTGACTGAAGCTGCACAAAATGGAAAAGAAGTTACAGTTTTTGTAGAATTAAAGGCAAGATTTGATGAAGAGTCAAACATAAATTATGCAAATATTCTCTACGAAGAAGGTTGCAACATTATTTATGGATTTAATAAGTACAAAATGCACTCCAAAATTTGTTTAATAACTTTTAGAAATCCAAGGACAGAAAATTTGAATTACATTACACAAATTGGAACAGGAAATTATAATGAATCAACGGCAAAACAATACACTGACTTTTCACTAATGACTGCCAATCCTGAAATAGGACTTGATGCAACAGATTTTTTTAAAAATATGTCTATTGGAAATTTAGATGGTAAATATATGCATTTGTTGCAATCGCCAACTACACTAAAAACTGGATTAATGCACCATGTGGAAAAAGAAATCGCAAAAGGTGAAGATGGATACATTCTCTGTAAATTTAATTCTCTTACTGATAAGGATTTTATTGAAAAATTTATTGAAGCCTCACAAAAGGGAGTTAAAGTAGATCTAATAATTAGAGGGATTTCTTGTTTACTACCGGGAATAAAAAATCAAAGTGAGAATATAAGGATTCGATCTATTGTAGGAAGATTTTTGGAGCATCCAAGAGTATATGTTTTTGGAAAAGAAGACCCAATGATGTATATTTCATCGGCAGATTTAATGACAAGAAACACTGAAAATAGAGTTGAAATAGCTACGCCGATTTTAGATTCTGAAATAAAAGAAAGAATTTTAAAATATTTGGAAGTTCAAATGAAGGACAATGTTGGCGCAAGGCTTATGAATAGCAGTGGAGAGTATGAAAAAATAGAAGAATGTGGCGAAAAATTTTCTTCTCAAGGTTATTTTGTAAGGGAAGGAGAAGAAAAAAATTTTTCTGCAAGAAGTAAAGCAGATGAAGTTATAGTAAAAAGAGAAAAAATTAAGGGAAAAGAAAAAGTTAAAAAAGAGTCCTTCTTTGATAAACTTTTAAAAATTTTTAAAAAATAAGAAATTTAATTTATAATGCTCCTAGATTTTCTGGGAGTATTATTTACATAAAATGCAAAAATTGATAGGGTATTATAATAGGAAAGAAGAGATTTTAATTAAAGTAATTGAATAAATTTTTTGGAAGGGATTTTTCAGTAAAATTAAATTATTCTCACATTTATTATAGTTTATTAAATATTTTTACTTTATATTTACAAAAAATTTTTATCTAATATACAGTTTTTCATTACAATTAAGACAATCCTATTTGTTATATCAAGGGGTATGATACCTTAAACAGGTTTAGAAAAACTATTGACAATTAAATTTTAAATTGTTAAAATCTAGTTGTATGAGAGCTCATATTTTGAGTGAAAGTGTACCTAGGGATCCGGGCTTTGCCAAGGACCGAGCGGTACGGATACTTTTTTTAAAGTATCACACCTTAGGGAAAAAAGCCCAGAGGGGTAGGTTTTACGAAATCTGCCTCTTTGGGCTTTATTTTATTTTACTGGAGGAATTATGAAGACTATTTACCAAGGAAAAACTAAGAATGTTTTAGAAGAAAATGGAAGATGTTATCTACAATTTAAGGATGATATGACAGGAACTGACGGAGTTTTTGATACTGGTGGAAACCAAGTAGCTGGTAGTATTGAAGGTGCAGGTAAAGAGTGTTTAAAAGTTACAAAATACTTCTTTGAAAAAATCAACGAAGCTGGAATTGACACTCACTATATTTCTGCAGATGTTGACAATAATTTAATGGAAGTAAAAAGAGCAAAGGTTTTTGGCAAAGGTCTTGAAGTTATTACAAGATTCAAAGCTGTAGGTTCTTTCTACAAAAGATATGGTCTTTATATTGAAGAAGGGGCTGACCTTCCTGAATATACAGAGTTTACTTTAAAAGATGATGGAAGAGACGATCCTCTAATTACAAAAGATGGGCTTGCTATTCTAGGTATTTTAACAGCTGAAGAATATGATAAAATCGTAGAAATGAATAAAAAAATTGCTAATGTTGTTAAAGATATTTTAGCTGAATGTGGACTTGACCTTTACGATATTAAATTTGAATATGGTAAACTTGAAGGTTCAAATGAAATTGTATTAATAGACGAAGTTAGTGGTGGAAACATGAGAGCTTATAAAGACGGCGAATATGTAAAACCACTTGATGTTTCAAAATATTTAAATATTTAAGGGATAAAATGAGAGTATCAATTATAATGGGTTCAATTTCCGACAGAGAAATTGCAGATAAAATAGTTGCAAAGTTAATAGAGTTTGGAATTGAGTATGACGCCAAAGTAATTTCTGCTCACAGAGCCTTGAATCAATTACAAGATTATGTAAAAAATGCTGAAGATGAAAGTCAAGTTTTCATCTCAATTGCAGGAAAGGCTGCTCACCTTGGCGGTGTTATCGCAGCTCTTACTACAAGACCTGTTATTGGAGTTCCAGTAAAGAGTTCAACTCTTGATGGACTTGACGCACTTCTTTCCACTGTCCAAATGCCAAGTGGCGTGCCTGTTGCAACTGTTGCAATAAATGGCGGAGAAAATGCTGCAATTTTAGCAGCAGAAATTTTAGCTATTTCTGATGATAATTTAAAGGAAAAGTTAAAAAAATTTAGAGCAGATATGTCAAGAAAAATTGCAAACACCGATTATGTTTACGAAGGATAAAAGGAGCGGAGATGGCAATTAATTACAAGGACGCAGGCGTAGATGTTGATGCCGGTCAAAGAGAAGTTGAATTAATTAAAAGTATTGTTGCAAAAACTCAATCTAAGGATGTTTTATCATCCATTGGTGGTTTTTCAGGTCTTTTTAATTTAGATTTAAGTGAAATTAAACATCCTGTGTTAGTAAGTGGAACTGATGGAGTTGGTACAAAGGTAATTTTGGCACATATGCTAAATAAACACGATACTATTGGCATCGACTGTGTTGCCATGTGTGTAAATGACATCTTGTGTCAAGGTGCAAAGCCTCTTTTCTTTTTGGATTACATTGCTACGGGAAAATTAATACCTGAAAAAATGGAGGAAATTGTAAAGGGAGTTGCTGAGGGTTGTATAAAAGCTCAAGCATCTCTTATTGGTGGAGAAACTGCAGAAATGCCAGGGGTTTATCAAGAAGATCAATATGACCTTGCTGGTTTTTGTGTAGGAGTTGTTGATAGAGATAAAATTATTGACGGCTCTAGCATTAAAGAGGGAGACATTTTATTTGGACTTTCATCTAATGGAGTTCACTCAAATGGATATTCTTTAGTGAGAAAAATTATTTTTGACCACTGCAATTTTGATTTGAATGAAAAAATTGATGAACTTGGATGTACTCTTGGAGAGGAACTTTTAAAACCAACGAGAATTTATGTAAAAGAAATTCTTGAATTATTAAAAGTTGTTAATATTAAGGGTATGAGCCATATTACTGGCGGTGGTTTTTATGAAAATATTCCAAGAATGATACCAGACGAACTTTGTGCTAAAGTGGATGCATCTGTTATTGAAACTCCACAAATTTTTAAGCTCCTAAAAAAGTGGGCAGATATTAAGGATAAAGATATGTACTCTACTTTTAATATGGGAGTTGGACTTACTCTTGTTGTTTCAGAAGATGATAGAGAAAAAGTTGTTGATTTCTTTAAAAACAGCGACTTAAAACTTTATGAACTTGGAAAAATTATTTCTGGAGAAGATAAAATTGAACTTAGTTTCTAAAAATATTGCAGTTTTAATTTCAGGTGGTGGCACAAATCTTCAAGCCATTATTGACAATACGAAAAATAATTATATCAACGGAAATGTTAAAATTGTCATTTCTAATAAAGAAGATGCTTATGGTCTTATTAGGGCAAAAAATGCTGGTATTAAGGGTGTTGTCATTAAAGACGACGAAAAACTTATAAGCACTTTATCTGAAAATAAAATAGATTTAATTGTTCTTGCAGGATATTTAAAAATCTTGCCAGAAAAAATCACAAAAATTTATGAAAATAAAATAATAAATATTCATCCATCATTAATCCCTGCCTTTTGTGGCAGGGGTTATTATGGATTAAAAGTTCATGAGGCCGTCATAAAAAAAGGTGTTAAATACACTGGTGCAACTACTCATTTTGTAAATGAATGTGCAGATGATGGTCCTATTATTATGCAAAAAATTACTGAAGTTGGAGATGAAACACCAGAAGAACTTCAAGCAAAAGTTTTAAAGATTGAACATGAAATTTTGCCAAAGTCAGTAAAGTATTTTTGCGAAGATAAATTAAAAGTTGTTAATGGAAAAGTTGTAATCGGAGGTTAGTATGAGGGCACTTATTTCAGTTTTTAACAAAGATGGAATTGTTGAATTTGCAAGAGAGCTTGCAGATAGAAATTGGGAAATCATTTCTACAGGTGGAACTTTTAAAAAATTAAAGGATTCAGGGATTGATGTAATATCTGTGGATAGTGTAACAGGTTTTCCAGAAATTTTAGACGGCAGAGTAAAAACTTTAAATCCAAAAATACACGGTGGCATCTTAGCTAGACGTGACATAAATGAACACATGGAAACTTTAAAAGATGAAGGAATTGAAACAATCGACATGGTTGTAAATAATTTATATCCCTTTGAAGAAAAGTTACTTGAAAAAGCTGATAATGATACTATGATTGAAAATATTGATATTGGCGGTCCATCTATGATTAGGGCTGCGGCAAAAAATTATAGAGATGTTTTTATTGTAACTGATCCAAGTGATTATGAAAAAGTACTTAATAATTTAGATGGAGATAATTTAGAATTTAAAGAGTATCTTGCCAAAAAAGCCTTTAGCTACACTGCACATTATGATACTGTTATTTCTAATTATTTTTTGAAAAGATTGCCTGAAGAATTTCCAAAATACTTAAATAAGAGTTATGAACTTTCTGAAGAGTTAAGATATGGTGAAAATCCTCATCAAAAGGCTGCTTTCTATGAGGATAGTTATACTCCAGATAGAATTTCTTATAATGTTCTTCATGGAAAACAAATTTCCTACAATAACTTAAATGATATGTATTCTGCAATTAATGCAGTTATAAATTTTGAAAAACCAGCAGCTGTTGCCATTAAACACACTGATCCATGTGGAATTGGTACTGGTGAAACTCTTGAAGAAGCTTTTGTAAAAGCTTATGAATGCGACGATGAATCAATTTTTGGAGGAATAATTGCACTTAATAGAGAGGTAGACGAAAAAACTGCTGAGCATTTATCAAAAATATTCCTTGAAATTGTTGTTGCACCAAGTTTTTCTAAAGAAGCTTTTGAAATTTTAACAAAAAAGAAAAATATTAGACTTATTGAAATACCAGAGTTTGAAAGACTATATGATGGTGGAAAAAGATTTAAACAAGTTTTAAATGGCATTATAATTCAAGATTCTGACGATATAGTTTGGGATGAAGAAAAACTTTCCTTTGTATCAGATAGGAAGCCAAATGAAAAAGAATTAGAAGAGTTGAAATTTGCCTTTACTTGTTGCAAGATGACTTTCTCAAATTCAGTTGTAATTGCAAAGAACGGCGGTACTCTTGCACTAGGTCAAGGTGAAACAAAGAGATCTTGGGCAGTTGAAGAAGCAATTGACAGAGCAGGAGAAAAAGCAAAGGGAGCTGTTCTTGCATCTGATGGATTTTTCTTTAGAGATACAATTGAACTTTTGGACAAGGCTGGCATTAATGTAATAGTACAGCCAGGTGGATCTGTAAAGGATCAAGAAGTAATTGATTATGCAAATGAAAATGGTATTTGTCTTGTCTTTACAAATATAAGACATTTCAGACACTAGGAGGACTAATGAAGGTACTTGTAATTGGAAATGGCGGTAGAGAGCACGCTCTTGCATGGAAATTAAAAAAAAGCAAAAGCGTTGATGAAATTTACATGGCAAGGGGAAATGGAGGCACAGAAAATTTTGCAAAAAATCTCGACATTGACCCAAAGGATATTAATGGACTTTTAAAATTTGCAGAAGATAAAAAGATTGATTTAACAGTAGTTGGACCAGAAGATCCACTTTGCATGGGAATTGTAGATGCCTTTAATGAAAAGGGTCTTAGAATTTTCGGTCCAAATAAAGAATGTGCAAGATTTGAAAAATCAAAAGAATTTACAAAAAAGTTTTTGGAAAAATATTCTATTCCAACTGCAAAATATAAAAGTTTTGAAAATTATGAAGGCGCAATAAAGGGAATTGCAGAATTTAACTATCCACTAGTTGTAAAAGCCGATGGACTTTGTCTAGGAAAGGGTGTAATGATTTGTCATGACGAATCTGAAGCAAAAGATGCTCTTGAAAAAATCTTCAAGGATAAAATTTTTGGAGATGAAGGAAGCACAGTTGTAATAGAAGAATTTTTAACTGGAGAAGAAGCATCTGTACTATGTTTAGTTTCAAATAATAAATTATTTCCACTAGAAAGGGCAAAGGACCACAAGCAAATTTACGATGACAATAAAGGTCCAAATACTGGTGGAGTTGGGACTTATTCTCCAGTCGCTGTAAGCCCCGAACTAGAAAAAAATCTTGAAAAAATTTATAGACAAATTGAAGATGGCCTTGAGTCAGAAAAATTAAATTACTCTGGAGTTTTATTTATAGGATTTATGATTGAAAATGATAAGCCAAAAATCTTAGAATTTAATGTTCGTTTTGGCGATCCTGAGACAGAAGTTTTAATGCCAAGACTTGACGCAGATCTATTTGAAATTCTAAATAAAACAATTGATGGAAAATTAAAAAAGGAAGACATCAAGTGGAAAGATGAGACTTGTTTAACGGTTATATTGTGTTCAAAAGGCTATCCTGGTTCCTATGAAAAAAGCAAAGAAATTTGTGGACTTGATAATGTGGACGAAGATATAATGGTTTTCCACAATGGAACTAAAAAGACTGACTCCCTTTACACAAATGGAGGAAGGGTATTATCGGTTACAGCTCTTGGAAAAGATTTAAAAGAAGCTCGTGAAAAAGCCTATGCAAATGTCTATAAAATAAAATTTGATGGTGTTTATTTTAGAAAAGATATTGGAATAAAATAATTTTCCTACTTTAAAAATAGTATTGAATTTTAAGAAGAGGTGAGTAAAAATTCTCATCTCTTTTTATTTGCAGAAATTTAATTTTGTATTAAACTATAAGAGGTGATTAATTTGAAAATAAAAACCTATGAAAATTTACACGAAACCTTTTTAGTTTTAGTTTTTATAACGCTAGCTGGCGGGTTTCAAGACGCCTACTCTTATTTAATGAGGGGAAAAGTCTTTGCAAATGCACAAACGGGTAATATTGTACTTTTATTCAAAAACATTGTTGAATTAAATTTTAAAGCATCAATTTCTTATTTAATACCAATTATTGCCTTTACCTTTGGAATATATATTGCAGTAAGATTTGAAGATGCCATTGAGAAGAGAAGACTACATTGGCGTCAATACATAGTTGCTTTTGAAATAATTATTATGATTATTGTTTCAATTGTTCCTGAAAATTTAAATAATCTTGCAAATGCCCTTCTATCTTTTTCATGTGCAATGCAAGTTTATGCTTTTAAAAAAATTTATGGGCTTAATTTTGCAACAACTATGTGCATAGGAAACCTTAGGAGCGCAACGGAAAATCTATCTAAGTATCATATAACAAAGGATAGAAAATATTTAGAAAATTCTAAAAAATATTACACTGTGATTTTTATCTTTGGCATGGGTGCAGCTTTAGGAAATATTGCATCTGATTATTTTCGATTAAAGTCAATAATTGTCGCAGCAATATGCCTCGCTATTTCTTTTATAATTTTATTTTTTGAGGATAGAGGTTAATAAAACTTTTACTTCAAATTAAATTTTGTTTATTTCAAAGCAAATATCTTTAAAAATTATTATAAATAATAAAGTTTTACAAAACATAAATTTTTTGTAATTCAATGTATAATTATATCCTATAAAAAATATATTGATAAAAAAATTGACTAATGTAGTGTAAAGATAATAAAGATAAAATGCTTCATAGTTGGTAAATGTAATATTATAAAAATGTTATACTAAAATTTTTAAAAACAATTAGAAAAAACACTTATTACTTTTTATTCTTAATGAGAAATCAAAAATTTATGTTATGGCAAGGTCTGAGGATAGTTTTCTCAGGCTTTTTATTTTGTATTAATTTATCGGTGTAAAGGGAAATGTAGAAAAAGAATTATTTTTTATCTTTTATTATTTAATTTATTAATAGTCTTTATTTATATAATTATAGATTTTAAAAGTTTTAATAAATCCTTTAAGATTTGAAGTTTGACCTAAAATTAAATTAAGGGAATATATAAAACTAAAATTTTACTTTGTGTAAATATTAGACAAAAATTTTGTATTTTAAAAATTCGTTTATATGTACATATAATGAGAATTCTATTGACCTTTGCTATTTAATGTGATAAAATCTCTTTAATTTATAAACCAATATTAAATAAATTAGAAGAGGTGTAAAAAATGAATGTAAAATTTAAAAGGTTTATGGGTATTATGATATTAATGTTATCAGTTTTAGCTTTTACTGCTTGTCAAAAAGTAGATAATGGAGCTAAAAAAGCAGATAGTGGAGAAGCTGCTTCAACAACTACTACTGCTGATGCTGGTCAAAAGGCAAAATTTGAAACTCTTAAAGATGGCGAAGATTTTCATATTGGAATTATAACAGGTACAGTATCACAAGGTGAAGATGAGTTCCGTGCTGCTCAAAAGGCAATTGAACTTTATGGTTCTGCTGATAAGGGTGGAGTTATTAAACACGACACTTATCCTGATAGATTTGAAGCTGAACAAGAAACTACAATTTCTAAAATTGTAGCAATGGCAGATGACCCTCTAATGAAAGCTGTAATAGTAAATCAATCAGTTCCAGGAACTGTTGCAGCATTTAATCAAATTAGAGAAAAAAGACCTGATATCATTCTTGTAAACTTAGTTGCTCAAGAAGATACAGTAATGGTAGAAAAAGCAGCTGACCTTGTAATGGATGCTGATAATGTATCTAGAGGTTACAGAATTATAGCTGCTGCTAAAGAAATGGGAGCTAAAAAATTTGCTCACATCACATTCCCAAGACATATGTCTATTGAGCTTTTAGCTCTTAGAAGAGCAATCATGGAAGAAGCTTGTAAGGATTTAGGACTTGAATTTATTTCATTAAATGCACCTGACCCTACAACTGATATTGGTATTCCAGGAGCACAACAATATATAGCTGAAAATATCCAACCTTGGATTGACAAATACGGCAAAGACACTGCTTTCTTCTGTACAAATGATGCACACACTGAACCACTTCTTAGAGGTGTTGCAGCTGGTGGAGCAATCTTTGTAGAACAAGATTTACCATCTCCAATTATGGGTTATCCAAAAGCTTTCTCTGTTGATATTAAGGACATGGCTGGTGATTGGAAAGCAATTAATGCTGCTGTTGAAAAAGCTGTTATTGCAAAAGGTGGCGACAAGAGAATGGGTACTTGGGCTTATTCATTAGGTTATTCACTTACTCTTGGTTCTCTTGATCATGTAATAGATGTTCTAAAGGGACAAGGCGAACTTCTTAACAAGGAACAAATTGTTAATTCTATCCAAAAATATACTGAAGGTGCTCATTGGATGGCTGAAAATTATATAGATAGAGCTTCTGGAGAAACTAAGGAAAATCACTTCTTATTATCTCAAGACACTTATGTATATGGTAGAGGTTATCTAGGAATGGATAAAGTTAAAGTTCCTGAAAAGTATTTGAATCTTAATGTTGATTTAGATGCTATTAAAGCTGCTCAAGAAAAAGCTGAAGGACAAGCTAAATAATTATTTTATAAAAGAAATTAAAGTCAACGGGTTTCCGTTGATTTTAATTTTTATTACTAAGAAGATGGAGGGATTTTGTTGACAAGCAGTTTACTTGAAGTCAAGAATGTCAGCAAGAGTTTTGGCGAAAATGCCGTCTTAAAGGATGTAAATTTTACTCTTAATAAGGGAGAAATTTTAGGACTTGTTGGAGAAAATGGTGCTGGCAAGTCAACTCTTATGAATATAATTTTCGGTATGGAAGTTATTAAAGATACGGGCGGTTATAACGGCGAAATTTATTTTGACGGAAAATTAATTGACTTTAAAAACCCAATTGACGCTTTAAAAGCAGGTATAGGTATGGTACATCAAGAATTTAGTTTAATCCCTGGATTTACAGTTGCAGAAAATATTACTCTCGATATGGAGAAGACAAATTCCTCTGTGATTTCTAAAATTTTTGGTAAAAAACTAGAGAGTATAGATGCTAAGGAAAATATTAAAATAGCAGGCAAGTCTCTTGACACTTTGGAAGTGAGCATTGATACAACTGCGCTTGTTTCTGAAATGCCTGTTGGTCATAAGCAATTTATTGAAATTGCAAGAGAAATGACTAGAAAAGATGTTAAATTAATAATTATGGACGAGCCAACTGCTGTTCTCACTGAAAGTGAGGCTAATAACCTTATAGGTTCACTTAGAACTCTTGCAGATCTTGGCATATCTATAATTTTCATCACTCATAGACTTCGTGAAATCATAAATGTATGTGATCAAGTAGTTGTGCTAAGAGATGGTGAAATAATTGAAGACAGAAAGAATGAAAATTTATCTATTGAGCAAATTGCTAAATGGATGGTTGGTAGAGATGATAACAGTAAAAAAATTGATGTAGAGAAAGTGGAAAAAAAGTTAGATGAAAATGACCACATTCTTGAAATCGAGCATTTGTGGGTTGATATGCCTGGCGAAGCTGTTTACGATGTAAGTCTGTCTGTTATTAGAGGAGAAATTTTAGGTATTGCTGGTCTTGCTGGTCAAGGTAAACTTGGTATTCCAAATGGAATTTTAGGGACTTATCCAGTTGGTGGCAAGATAATTTATAATGGCAAGGAATTAAAATTAGGAAATACTTTAGATATTTTGAAGAATAAAATTGCCTTTGTTTCTGAGGATAGAAGAGGCGTAGGTCTTTTATTAGAAGAGCCAATTTTTTGGAACATAGCTTTTAATGCTATGCAAGTACAAGAAAAATTCATAAAAAAAGTTTTTGGATTTAAATTTAGAGATGAAGCTAAAATGAGAGAACTTTCAAATGAGTATATTGAATCTCTTCACATAAAAACTACTGGTGCAGATCAGAAGGCGGGAAATTTATCTGGTGGAAACCAACAGAAAATTTGTCTTGCCAAGGCTTTTGCAATGGAACCTGATTTATTATTTGTATCAGAACCTACGAGAGGTATTGACATTGGTGCAAAGGAACTTGTTCTTGATGCTCTTACAGAAAGTAATGAAAAAGATAACACTACTATTGTAATGGTTTCATCAGAACTGGAAGAACTTAGAAGTATTTGTGATAGAATTGCTGTAATTTGCGAAGGAAAAATCGCAGGTATACTTCCAGCAAAATCTGATCCGTCAAAATTTGGACTTCTAATGAGTGGAGAAGTGGAGGCAGTAAATGACTAAAAAGAAAAGTTTAATTCATAAAATTGGAATTCCACGACTTATTATTGGAGTTTTCTTATTAATACTTTTTATCGCAGCTCCAATGGCTGGTGTTTCTCTTGTGGACTCAATAGAAAATGTTCTTTCAAGATTTGGTATGTTTTCTGTTTTAGTTTTATCACTTGTACCAATGGTACAATCTGGTTGTGGACTTAACTTTGGTATTCCTATTGGGATTGTAGCAGGTATACTTGGAGGAGTAACATCTATTGAATTTGGTTTTAAAAGTTTTACAGGTATTTTTATTGCAATGGTTATTGCTGCCTTAATTGCAGTTGTATTTGGATTTTTCTACGGATTACTTTTAAATAGAATTAAGGGCGATGAAATGCTTATAGCAACTTATGTTGGATATTCATTTACAGCTTTTATGTGCATTGCTTATTTAATTCTTCCTTATAAGAATCCTGTTTCTGTCCTAAGTTATGGAGGAAAGGGACTATCTCAACAAATTCCCGTAGCTGATTATTGGATGAAATCAAAAATGTTAGAAGACGGCACAAAAGTAACTGAAGGTGTT
Organism: Peptoniphilus sp. SGI.035; assembly: GCF_050315115.1. Lineage (NCBI taxonomy): Bacteria > Bacillati > Bacillota > Tissierellia > Tissierellales > Peptoniphilaceae > Peptoniphilus > Peptoniphilus sp. SGI.035. Next base: position 1,689 of record NZ_JBNPOJ010000012.1, on the reverse strand, counting down.
CTAAATAATTTTCTAAGCATAAATTTATTTGGTGTTAGAATACCAGTTGGAATGTTTTTACTATTTGCATTTATGGCATTTATTGTATGGGCATTTTTCAAGACAAAAACTGGTACAGCTATGACAGCAGTAGGTTCTAACTCAGAATATGCAAGGGCTGCTGGAATTAATATTAACAGAGTCAGACTTGTATCTGTAATTCTTTCAACAGTAATTGCAGCAGTAGGTATTGTTATTTACCAACAATCCTATGGTTTTATACAACTTTATCAAGCACCACTTGCTTTTACTTTTCAAACAGTAGCGGCATTATTAATAGGTGGCGCAAGTATTAACAAAGCATCAATTCCAAATGTAATAATTGGTACATTTTTATTTCAGGGTGTAATTACACTTACTCCTACTGTAATAAATGGTGCATTAAATATAGACATTTCAGAAATACTAAGAATGATAATAACAAATGGAATGATAATTTACGCACTAACAAGGAGGAGTAAAGATGAATAAGAAATTTAATCTAAAAGAATTTTTATACAGATTTATGGTTCCTATTTTGTTCATTATAATAGTTGTGGCAGGTCTTATTATTGCTAAACCACCTCTTTCTTATATTACAAATGAACTTTCAAAGAGAATGGTAAGGAATACATTCCTAGTATTGTCACTTATAATACCGATTATTGCTGGTATGGGTATCAACTTTGGTATTCCACTAGGAGCAATGGCTGGACAAATTGGAATTATTTTTGCACAGGATTGGGGCTTCAATGGAGCTACTGGACTTATAATAGCGGCTGTTATTGGCACACCTATTGCAGTTTTGCTTGGACAATTTTCTGGAAGAGTTTTAAATAGAGCAAGAGGAAGAGAAATGATAACATCAATGATGCTTGCATTCTTTATACTAGGTTGGTATATGCTTTTCCTATTGTATTTCTGTGGAACTTTAATTCCAATGAGAACAAGGGCTATGGTGCTTTCAGCTGGTTATGGTATTAAGAACTCTATTACACTAGCATCTGCACAAGGTTTTGACAATATTTTAAAATTTAGAATAAATATTCCTATTACTGCAAGACATCAAATATTGTTTGATGTACCAGTAGTTACAATTGTAATCATCGCTTTACTTTGTCTATTCATAGTTTGGTTTAGAAATACTAAACTTGGTCATGACATGAAAGCAGTAGGTCAAGATCAATTTGTTTCTTCAAATGCAGGAATGAATTCTGACAAAATTAGAATCGCATCAATAGTTATGTCCACTGTTCTTGCTTGCTATGGACAAATTATTTATCTTCAAAATATTGGAACTCTTGCAACTTATGCAGGTCAAGATCAAGCAGCACTTTATGCAGCAGCATCAATTCTTGTAGGTGGTGCATCTGTATCTAAGGCATCAATACCAAATGTTATTTTAGGTACTGCCTTATTCCACTTAATGTTTATAGTTCTTCCACAAGCAGGAAGAGTTTTAACTGGAGATGCTATGATGGGTGAATACTTTAGAACATTTATATCCTACGGTGTTGTAACTCTTGCACTTATTCTTCATGCTTTCGAAAGGAAGAGAGAACTTGAAGCTAATAGGTTAAAGATGCGAGAAGATAGAATTAATGGAAATAAAAATAATGAAACTTCATCAAATTAATTTTAAAAGTAAGTAAAATTAATATTAAAAATTAC
>NZ_JBNPOJ010000011.1:0-58623 GCF_050315115.1 Peptoniphilus sp. SGI.035 | reverse complement strand
CTTTTTTTGTTCAAATCATAAATTATTTTTAATCCGACAATTCCAAGTGTTTGATCTTCTTCAAAGAGATAAGTTTCATTTTTTAAAAGACTGGCAAAGGAACCTGTGATTAAAAATTTTGTATTTTCTTTATTCAAGGAATAGGTATTTACAATTTCATCGACTATTCCAAGCACAGCCTTTTTATATCCAAAATAAATTCCTCTTTGTATGGCTTTTTCTGTATTTTTGCCAATTACGTCTTCAGGTTTTTTTATTTCCACATGGGGAAGTTTTGCACTACCCTTAACTAATGAATCTTGAAGAAGATTTATTCCTGGAAGGATTAATCCACCTAGAAATTCTTTTTTTGAATTGATATAGTCAATTGTAGTAACAGATGAGGCAGAAATAATTATAATATTTTCCTTGTACCTATTAGTAGCAGCCACTGCCTTTATAATTCTGTCTGTGCCAACTTCTCTTGGACTTTCACATTTTATATTTAAACCAGTTTTTACTCCAGCAGAAATAACTATTGGACTTTTGCCAAGGAGGTCCATGGAAATATTTTCGTAGTTTGAATTAAGTTCAGGAACTACTGTTGAAAGAATAATATCCTTTATGTCAGATAATTCAATTTTTTTATCCATCAATATAAGTTTAATAGTGAGTTTAATTTCTTCAGCAGATCTATTTTTGTCAGTCATTATTGAAAATTTCGTGACAAGTTTATTTTCGTCGAATATACCAAAGTCAGTGTTTTTATTATCTATATCAATTGTAAGTAACATATTAACCCCTTCTTGATTTTAAAGCTTTTATAACTGCCGTAGTGATGATAATAGATAGAATTGCTTCAGGTATTCCTGATGTTACAGATACTCCAAGTATTGCTGATTTTGCACTTTCCATTGGAATGTTAAGTGCTTCTACATATCTTTTTGCGTAGATTAAATAAATTCCGCCTAGAACTAAAATTGTATTAGTCATGGAACCAACAAAGGCTCCTATGGCAATAGGGAAGTCCCTTTCGCTTGACTTAAAGGAATAGATTAAAAATCCTAGACATAATACAAGCAGTATTACTACAAAAGTAATGTTAAGAGTTGATCCACCAGTTTTTATATTCTTATAAAGTAGATATGCCAAGAATAGTGAAACAAGTCCCCACAAAATTTTTGTAAGAGTCCTTAAATTTTTGTCTTCAAGTTTTTTCATTGCAGTGTAACTATAATAAGAAGTTATTCCAATTAAAACTCTAGGTACAACTGAGATGAGTGGATTGTAGAAGACAAAGGCAACGGGACTGGCGTTTCTTAAAATTGCATTTAAGAGTGAAGAAACTCCAAAAATGAGTCCAACAAGTGCACCAACAACAGGTCCCTCTGCGATAGCTGCAATAATTACAGGTATGTGCATAGTTGTTGCATTAATAACTCCAAGTGGAATTAGCCCAAGTGGTGTCATACTAAGTACAACTGTTATTGCACCGAGCATAGCAGCTATTACTAGCTTTCTGTTACGTTCAATACTTTTATTCATTTTTACCTCCAGATAGGGTTCAAAAAGATACCCTTCACGCATCATTTGATGCTGTTATAACTTACAAGCCCGCCTGCATCTTTTGCAGAATAAATTGCATTTGCAATAGACCTTGAAATAGTCTTTGCAGCAAGTATGCCAACTAAATTTATATCTGCTTCGATTTCGCCATTAGAAAGTGTAAAGATAGTATCTCCATCGTTCATTGTGTGCACTGGATTAATGCTCCTTGCATAACCGTCATGAGCCATTTGTGAGATCTTGTTACAATTTGCTTTAGTGAGTTTTGCATTTGTTGCAATGACAGATATTGTTGTGTTGGCTGGGCTAAATAGATTATAGTCTTTAAATTTGTTTTCGTAAAGAGTATTAGTTTCTAAAAATTTTTTATTTTTCTTGTCGTAAACTCCGCCAATTCTTTTTCCCGCTTCATAGTCAAAAATATCTCCCAGGGCATTTAGTGCGACAATAGAGGAGACAACAAGTTTGTCAACTTTTACAGAGGATTGACCAATGCCAGATTTCATTGCGAAATCATTGCCCAAGATTTTTCCAACGCTTGCGCCACAACCTGCGCCAAAATTTCCCATTGTTTTATCTTTATCCCTTGCATTTTTTGCTGCAGCATAACCCATATTAAAATCAGGACGAACTTTTGCATCACCTATTGCGAGATCAAATAAAACTGCGCCGGGAACTATGGGTACAACACCAACACCCACATCAAAGCCACAATTTTTTTCTTCTAAAAATTTCATAATACCGCCGCCAACATCAAGGCCATAAGCAGAGCCACCAGTTAAAAAAACTGCGTGAACTTGTTGTACTAAATTTTCTGCACGCAAAAGGTCAGTTTCACGAGTGCCTGGTCCAGCACCACGGACATCAACTCCTGCAGTAAAACCATCTTCACACAAGACCACGCTTGTGCCAGTAAGAGCATGAGCATCTTCTGCGTGACCAAGTTTTATTCCCTTGACATCAGTTAAAAATCCCTCGTACATATTTTTCCTCCTAAAAATCAATTTAGCAAAAAACCCCATCTAAGATGAGGTTTTTTAACTATTTGTTTTTCTCTCTTCATTTACAGACTTTACCTTATCTTTAAATGTATAATTTTTGTCACGTCTGTCGTCAATTTTAATAACAGAGTAAACTCTATTTGCTCCATTTTCAAAAACTGACTCTTGCATTTTTTTTATAACTTTATATAAAACTGATAAATCACTGTGAGATATAACTGTTCCCATTGGGTTAAGTTCATAAGTAAGCCCTTTAATTTCACCAATTGAATCAAGAGCATTTGCAATATACTTACTAACAGATGTGCTATTTGTTCCTATGGGTACAAGTGTTAATTCTGCTACTGCCATTTTTTCCTCCTAATCTTTTATTCTAGGCAAATTCCAATTTCTCTTTACAGCTAAAAGCCTAAAAATTAAAACTGTGAAAAAGCAAATTATCATTGAAAGTTGATAACCTAAAAAATGTCTTGCTATTATGAAAACTATGGCACCTAATATGCAAGCGCCTGCGTAAATTTGTTCGCGAAAGATAAAGGGAATAGTCCCTGCTAATACATCACGAATCATTCCTCCACCAACGCCAGTTATTGATCCTACAAAAATCAAAAGAAATTTTTGATTGTGACCAAGGGAAATTGCCGTCGCCATTCCAGTAATGGTAAAGGAGGCAAGACCTATGGTATCTGTAATCATCATAAACTTATTCATTATTTTAATCCAGTTGGAATATTCAAATCCAGATTTTTGTGCATAAAAAATAAAAACTAAAATTGAAAATACAGTGGATATAATAGCGTTAGTTGAGTTTTGAAACATCTTTGGTGGCGTTATTCCAAGGACAAGGTCGCGAATAAATCCACCTCCTAGCGCCGTAACAAGTCCCAAAACGATTACACCAAGAATATCCATTTTCTTTTTGCATCCAAGTATGGCACCAGAAATTGCAAAGGCAATTGTGCCAATAATGTCGAAAAATATATTAAATTCTAAATAATTTCCATTCATAAAAATATTATATCAAAGTTTATTTTTATAGGGCATAAATTTCAATAAATAAAAAAAATTTTTTAATCTTTGTTATAATAATACTATTGGAGGAATTATGAGCGTATTAATAAAAAATATTTCCTATTTAGATATAGAAAAGGGAAAAATAATAGACAATGCAGATATTTTCATTGAAGAAAATAAAATAAAAAAAATCGGCGAAAATCTAAATTTAGATGCAGATGAAATAATTAATGGCGAAGATAAACTTTTGACACCGGGATTTGTCAATGCACACACTCATCTTGGCATGAGCTATTTTAGAAATTATGCCGACGATTTAGCGCTAATGGATTGGCTTGAAAATGAAATTTGGCCTATTGAAGCAAAATTAAATAGAGAAGACATCTATTGGTCGTCAATGCTTTCTATTATAGAAAACATAAAATCAGGCGTTACAACTTTTTGCGATATGTATTATGAAATGGATAGAGTTGGCGATGCAGCAATTGAATCGGGCATTCGTGGAGTTCTAACTCGTGGAATGACAGATGTCGATGGAAAGGGCGAAGAAAAGTTAGAGGAATTTGACGCTCTTTACAAGAATTATCAAAACAAATGTGGCGGTAGAATAAAAGTTGTTCCTGCACCTCACGCAATTTACACATGTTCCACAGGATTTTTGAAAGAAATTGCAAAAAGAGCAAAGGAAAATTATGACAGTTTAATTCACATTCACTTATCAGAGACACTAACTGAAGTTGAAAACTCAAAAAAAGAATATGGAATGACGCCAATTGAATATGTAAACACTTTGGGACTTTTGGACAGTCAAATAATTGCAGCACACTGCGTGCACATAACTGATGAAGAAATAGAACTTGTAAAAAATAAAAAATTTTACCCAGTATACAATCCATCATCAAATTTAAAACTTGCAAGTGGATTTACGCCAGTGGATAAAATGCTAAGAAACAATATAAAATTGGCAATGGGAACTGACGGTGATTCATCAAATAACAATCAAGACTTTGTAGAAGAAATGCATATTGGTGGGATTGTAAATAAAGCTGTTACAATGAATGAAAAAGCTGTTCCGGCAATTGAAATTTTAAAAATGGCGACTGTAAATGGTGCAGAAGCTCTTGGATTTGAAAAACTTGGACTAATAAAGGAAGATTACATTGCCGATTTAACAATTTTTGATTTGAATTCAAATTCCTTTACACCTAAGAACAATTTGATTTCAGCACTTGTCTACTCAGCAAACTCAGCTGATGTTGAATCTGTAATTTGTGACGGAAAGTTTATTATGAAGGACAGAAAACTTGTAAATGTAGATGAAAAAAAAGTTAGAGAAATTGTAAATAAGAGATGGAAAGATATAAAGTCTAGGTAATTACTATGAAAGAAAAACTTAATATAAGGGATGTTTTTAAAATTATTATAAAGGTCATCATCCTAGTTGCAGGAGTAGTTATTTTATCTGGAGCTTTTACTCTATTATTTTCATTTTTATTTTATGGTCAAGCTTATTTTATTAGTGATTATAAAAATGCAATGCTTGCAATGTTATTAGGCACGACGGGACAACTTACTGCTGCAATTTTATTCATAAAATTTATTTTAAAGAAGAAGATTGATTACATCTTTTTCAAGAAAGAAAAGCTTGCAAAAAATATTGTCATTGGATTATTCTTTGGGTTTTTACAAATTTCTATTTATTTATTAGTAGAAATAGCTAGAAGTGTACTCGAATATGGAGGAAGCAATTTAGGCAATATTAATTTTATTTTCTTAATATACTTCATTGGATTTTTTATTCAATCCACATCAGAAGAATTTTTAGTAAGAGGAATTTTTACAAGAGTTTTATTAGATAGATTGGGCAAAAATATAGCCATTATATTACCTTCAATTGTATTTGGACTCTTGCACCTTGGCAATGATGGTGCTACATTCTTATCAACTTTAAATACAATTTTGGTAGGAATATTTTTTGCAAAACTTCTATTTTATAAAAATAATATTATGCTAACTAGTGGAGTCCATGCGGGTTGGAACTTTTCTATGTCTATGATTTATGGTTTTCCTGTTAGTGGAGTTGCTGGATTCAATAGTTTACTTAATTTTAAAGTTTTAAATTTTGACATGTATGACAAAGTTTATGGTCCAGAAGGAAGTATAGTTGTAACTTTTATTGAAATAATAAGTATTTTCATTATATTTTATTTAGAAAGAAGAAAGGAAGTAAAAAATGGATGATAAAAAAATAGTTTACAGTGGGATTCAACCTTCTGGTTCTCTAACAATTGGAAATTATATTGGAGCTTTAAAAAATTTTATTGGACTTCAAGATGAATACAATTGTCTATATTGTATAGTTGATATGCACGCAATAACTGTGGCACAAGAGCCAAAGGACCTAAGGAAAAACACCTTGGATGTTCTTGCACTTTATCTTGCAGCAGGACTTGATCCTAAAAAGAGTATAATATATATTCAATCTCATGTGCCAGCTCATGCTGAACTTGGCTGGATACTAAACACAATGACTGGTCTTGGACAACTTCAAAGGATGACGCAATTTAAGGATAAAGCCAAAAAATACACTGATGTTCAAGCAGGACTTTTAAATTATCCTGTTCTTATGGCTGCAGATATTTTATTATACCAAACATCTTATGTGCCAGTGGGCGAAGACCAAAAGCAACATATTGAGATTACAAGAGATTTGGCGCAAAGATTTAACTCAAGATATTCTGAAACTTTCACTATTCCAGAAATTTTGACGCCAAAAGTAGGGGCGAGAATTATGTCCCTTAAAGATCCATCATCAAAAATGTCTAAGTCAGATACAAATAAAGATGCCTTTATTTTAATTTTAGATTCAGAAGAGGATACAAGAAAGAAAATAAAAAGGGCAGTTACAGATTCCTCTGGAGAATTTAGATATTCTGACGAGCAACCAGGTCTTAAAAATTTGATCAACATCCACGCATCCTTCTCTGGCATGAGTCCTGAAGAAATCGTAAAGAAATATGAAAATCTTGGATATGGAGAATTTAAAGAAGACCTTGGCGAAGTTGCAGTAGAGGGACTTAGACCACTTCGTGAAAGGTTTAAAGAGATAAGAGAGGACAAAGCTTATCTTGAATCTGTATACAAAGAAGGAGCAGAAAAGGCAAGCTATCTAGCTAATAAAACTCTAAGAAAAGTTTATAAAAAAGTTGGATTTATCCCTAGATAATCAAAATCTTTATTGATTTAAAGTTTTAATTGTGGTATTCTCTTTATAAGTTTTTGGTGAACAATAAAGAAAAAATCGGTGGGCAAAGGAGCTTACACTGATTTATATTGAAAAAATAAAACAAGCAATAAAAAAGAGGGTTGTAAAAATTTATATTTAGAGAGAGACTATTTGGTGAGAAGTCTTTATAAACTTTACGATTGTAGCTTTTTTGCTTCTTTGGTGAAAATAGTAGCCAGAGACGGTTTATCGCGTTAAAGATAATAGAGAGTTTATTGAAAAATAAAAATTAAGGTGGTACCGCGTCTTTCGTCCTTATGGATGGAAGGCGCTTTTATTATATAAAAATTAAATTCACAAATATAATTTAGGAGGAAAAATGAAAGAGTTAAACAAAACTTATGATCCAAAGGATTTTGAAGAAAAAATCTACGACTATTGGATGGAAAATAATTATTTTAGAGCAGAGGTAGACGAGAATAAAAAACCATATTCAATAGTAATGCCTCCTCCAAATGTAACGGGAAATCTTCACATGGGTCATGCACTAAACAATACAATTCAAGATGTTTTAATTAGAACAAAGAGAATGCAAGGTTACTCTACACTTTGGATTCCTGGAACTGACCACGCATCTATTTCCACAGAGGCAAAAGTTGTAGAAAAACTAAGGTCTGAAGGAATTAATAAGGAAGATATTGGAAGAGAAAAATTCTTAGAGAAAGCATGGGAATGGACTCACGAATACGGCGGAAACATTGTAAATCAACTTAAAAAGTTGGGGATTTCTTGCGACTGGTCTAGGCAAAGTTTTACCCTTGATGATAATTTGTCTCACGCAGTGGAAGAAGTTTTTATTGAACTTTACGAAAAGGGACTTATTTATCGAGGAAATAGAATTATAAACTGGTGTCCATCTTGTGAAACTTCAATTTCTGATGCAGAAGTGGAACACATTGAAACAGATTCAAATATTTGGTATTTCAAATATCCTTTTGCAGATAGAGAAGGCGGAATTGAAATTGCAACTACAAGGCCGGAGACAATCCCTGGAGACCTTGCCATTGCAGTAAATCCTAAGGACGAAAGATACACTGACTTAGTTGGTGAATATGTAATGATTCCAGTAATGGATAATAAAAAGATTCCAATAATTGCCGATGAATATGTTGAAATGGACTTTGGATCTGGTGCAGTAAAAATCACTCCATCTCACGATCCTAACGACTTCGAAGTTGGAGCTCGCCATAATCTTGGTCAATTAGTCATTATGGATGGAAAGGGACATCTAAATGAAAATGCAGGTGCTTATGCAGGCATGGAAAGGTATGAAGCGAGAAAGAAAATAATTGAAGATTTTGAAAAACTAGGCTTCTACATTGGCAAGAAACATCATCACAATGCTGTTGGTCATTGCGAAAGATGTAAAACTGTAATAGAACCACTTATATCAAAGCAATGGTTTGTAAAAATGGCACCACTTGCAAAGCCGGCTCTTGAAGAATATAGAAAGGGCAATTTAAATATTATTCCTGAAAGATTTGGAAAAATTTATGAAAATTGGCTAGAAAATATTCGCGACTGGAATATTTCAAGACAACTTTGGTGGGGACATAGACTTCCAGTTTGGTACTCTGACACCGATGATGAAATTGTAATTTCTAGAGAAGATCCATCAAATACTAAGGGACATGAAAATAAAACCTACACGCAAGACCAAGACACATTGGACACTTGGTTCTCCTCTGCACTATGGCCTTTCTCAACTATGGGTTGGCCAGAGAACACACCCGAATATAATTATTTTTATCCAACAAATGTACTTGTAACTGGTTACGACATAATTTTCTTTTGGGTAATTAGAATGGTATTTTCTGCACTTGAACAAACTGGCAAACTTCCATTTAAGGATGTACTTTTAAATGGACTTGTAAGAGATGATCAAGGAAGAAAAATGTCAAAATCTCTTGGAAATGGAATTGATCCACTTGATATCATAAGAGATTATGGTGCAGATGCCTTAAGATTTACACTTGTAACTGGAAATACTCCAGGTAATGACATGAGATTCTATACAAAGAGAGTTGAAGCAAATAGAAACTTTGCTAATAAATTATGGAATGCTACAAGATTTTTGATGATGAATATGTCTGATGAAATTGAGGATTCAAACTTTGATGTGGAAAAACTTCATTACGAAGACAAGTGGATAATTTCAAAATTACAAAAAGTTATAAAGCAAATTACTGATAAAATAGAGAGATATGATATTGGACTTGCTGCCGATGATATTTATGACTTTATTTGGTCTGACTTCTGCGACTGGTATATCGAAATTGTAAAGCCAGTTTTATATTCTGACGATGTTGAAGAAAAAACAAACACAATAAAAGTTCTCTTATATGTACTAGAGAATATTTTAAAACTTCTTCATCCATTTATGCCATACATCACAGAAGAAATTTGGCAAGCACTTCCTAATAGAAAGGATGCTTTAATTGTTTCTAGCTGGCCAGAATACAATGAAAAACTTGTATTTGAAGAGGAAGAAGCAGCAACAGAATACATTGAAAATGCAATTAGAGAAATTAGAAATGCAAGAAGTGAAATGAATATCGAAAATTCAAAGAAATCTAACACAATTGTCTACACAAAGGACGACGAAGTGAAGAAAATCTTTGAGGAAATGAAGGGAATTCTGCTAAATCTTGGTTATTCAAATTCTGTTGAAATAACTGACGATGAAGGAAGAAAAAATTCAGAAAATATTGCCATTGTTTTAGATAAAGCAGAAATTCAACTTCCGCTAAAGGAACTTGTTGACTTTGAAAAAGAATTAAAGAGACTTCAAAAAGATAAAAAAGAAGCAGAGGCTGAATTAAAAAGAGCAAAGGGCAAACTTTCAAATGAAGGATTTGTTTCAAAAGCTCCTGAAAAATTAATTGAGCAAGAAAAAGAAAAAGTTACAAAATACGAAGAAATTTTGAAAACAATAGAAGCACAAATCTCAAAGGTAGAAAAAAACCTATGACATATCTTGAAGTTGTAAAGAATATTGAGCATAGAATTGGCAAATTTAAGTCAAAGGGCAATGCTAGAATAAAAAAGTTTTTGGGAAAAAATGGGTCGCCTCATAAAAATCTAAAAGTAATTCACGTTGCAGGTACAAATGGCAAGGGTTCAACGGTTAATTTTATAAAGGACATTTTAAAAGAAGATTATAAAGTTGGTTCTTTTGTTTCGCCTCACTTGATAACCTATTGCGATAGAATAAAAATTGGCGACAAAGAAATTTCACAAGAAGATTTTGCAGAAATTGGCGAATTTATAATTGATAAAGAAGCAGAAATAATTGATGAATATGGCGAACTAAACCTGTTTGAATTTTTGACAATTATGGCGATAATTTATTTTGAAAGAGAAAAGGTTGATGTAGCAATCTTGGAAGTCGGAATGGGAGGTCGTGCCGACTCCACAAATATTTTCACAAGCCGTGAAAAATTAATTTCAATAATCACATCAATTTCCATGGACCACATGGAATATCTAGGAAATACAATTGAAGAAATTGCAAGTGCAAAGGCAGGTATAATTACAGAAAAGGGACTTGTAGTAACTACAAATAGAGATGAGAGAGTCCTCAAAGTGATAGATAAGGAAGCAAAAGAAAAATCTGCAGAAATTTATTATACAAAGGACCTTGAAAGTGAGGTTGTAAAATCTAATTTAACCAGCATTGACTTTAAATTAAAGTTAGATAATTGGGAAGAATTTTCCCTTACTCAGATTGGTGATTATCAAGTGGAAAATGCTATTGGAGCAATTTATTCGCTCTATCTTTTAAATAAAAAAGGGATTTTAAAAATTGATCTTAAAAAGATAAAGGAAAGAATAAAAAATTCAACTTGGAAGGGAAGAATGGAAATTGTATCAAAGGACCCACTAATTATTTTAGATGGTGCTCACAACTTTGACGGCATAAAAAAACTAGTAGAGGCAATTGACAATTTTAAATTCAAAAAACTTTTTCTCATAATGTCAATTTTATCTGACAAAGAGCATAAAAAAATGCTTGAGGAAATTTCAAGCTTTACAGATGAAGTTATTTTTGTAAATTTAGATTACAAGAGGGGAACAAATCCAGAAGAACTAAAAAAAGAGGCATCTGATTATGGACTAAAAGCAGAAGTCATGAAAGTGGAAGATGCAATAAATTATTACAAAGAAAAATATGAAGAGGGCGATTTAATTTTAATCACAGGGTCTCTTTACTTTGTAAGTGAGGCAAGAGCAAAAATTTTAAATTATGAATATAGCATTTAGAAAATTTGTAAGAACTTTGAAATAGATTTTTAAAAGTGATTTTATATAATGACTATGGTTATAATATGAAAAAGATTAGAATCATAGTCATTATTTTTTATTTCTTTTGCTATCACGAATATATGTATATGTAAAAACACATAAAACGAAAACATCAAGAAGATAATTAATAGCCTAGATATTATTAAGCTATTATATAAGATAGAAAAAAAGAGATAAGCAACACAAGACAATAAATATTTCCGAAAATCACTTTTAATAATAGCCTCCTTAGTAAAATTATTAATAAATATAAAAAAATAAAAACCTGTAAATTCAAGTAAAACAACTTGACTTACAGGTTTAATTATCCTATATATTTCGTCCAGAAATCCCATGATTTAATTTTCTATTATTTTATAATCTATCACTTTTGAGATAATATTCAAGTTTATGTTGGAACTACTATAAGAGTTTGTGCCGAATTTAATTATTATAAATTTAGGGGTTTGAGGATATTCAAAATAAGTAAAATGGATAAAAATAAGTGATATATTCGTGGTATTCTTATTCAATTTTTAGTAAATGCATATGCACTTACTGTGCTTGCTATAATAGTTATATAACAAAATATTTTCAAGTATTTGATTAAAATTGACAAGTTATTATATCTACGATATCATTTTCATATAAAAAAACAAAGGAGGGTTTTTAATATGAAAAAAAATATATTAATATTAATAGCCATTTGTTTTTTAGGTGTATTCATATATCTTTTAAATCAACCAAAAAAAATAAATGAAGTTAATGTGAGGGCAGTTTATACCTATATTAATGATGGAGAATCTGCGTTAAGTGTTGGAGTTATAGGAGGTAGTGATGGAGATGATAATAATACATCAGTACCGTTAGACATAGCAGAAGGAAGGATAATTCTTTTCAGTAATGGGACTGCTAAAATAAACTACAGTATAGTACTTGGAGAATCAAAAGTATTTACTTCGAGAGGATTATTAAAGTTTTATGATAATAGTTCTAACATAGTAGATGAAATACAATTAAATACAAGTAGTGACCAAATAGAAAACGCTCATAAACTTGAAAAACGAATAAAAATTAATCCAGAAGCACAAACTGTAGATTTAAGTGTAGAAGTTATAGATGAAAATACAAATTATGTGTTAGAAAGTTTAAGCGGACCACAGAAATTAAAATAAAAAGTAGGGAAAATTTAAATTCTTCCTATTTTTTTTATAGAATGAATGACTTAGGAAATAAGTTTTTTATGTGCTATAAGATTTATAATAATCTAAAAACATGAAAAATACACTAAAGTAAATAATATTTCATAGCATCTTGTATAAAAACAGCTATTATTGTGAGGCTAAATTTTCTTTTTAAATTCAGAGATTTCCATATAAAAAATTTAATAGTGAACATAGACATTTATTGAAACTTCTTGTGTCGAATTTAAATTTACAATCTATCATGAAGATAGACATTATAATTATTACATAGGTACAGAAACAAGAATTTTTGATGATATCATGTAAAATAAAGATAGTAGTGGATTTAAAATAAGAGCAAAAATTTTAAATTATGAATATAGCATTTAGAAAATTTGTAAGAACTTTGAAATAAAGTTGTATAAATGATTTTATATAATGATTATGGTGATGATATGAAAAAGATTAGAACTGTAATCATTATTTTTTTAATAATTTTTCTTGCAAGGGGAATTCATTTAAAAGAAAATAATTCAAATGAAGTGAATCTAAAGAGCGATGAAAATTTTGAAAGGTATGATGACCTTTCTAGCAGTATTAAAGTAATAAAAGATAGAGCAAGGGACAATAAAGATTATGCGTATATCTATGAAAATATAAATAAATTGCCAGACGATTTAGTCAAACTTGCAGCAAAAAGAGAAGAAGCACTGGGTTTTATTCTTGGATATTTAAAAGGCGACAAAAGTCTTGCAAAGAAAAGTGAAGAATTTGGCGTCAATAATCCTGTAAAGTTTTATCTTCAATATGATAAGCGTTGGGGCTATTCTAAATATGCAGGAGGATTAATCGCTACAAGAGGATGTATGCCAACTACTTTATCAATGGCTTTAAGTGGATGTGGAATAGATAAAAGTCCAAAAGAAATTGCAAAGTATGCGGAGAAAAATGGATATGTGGATGATGGAATGAGCTCGTGGAATCTTGTTTGTGATTACCTCAATGCTCAAGGTGTAAATGTACATGGAATTATGAAAAGTGAAATAACAAAGGAACTTAGGAAGGGGAATTATGTAATTTTATCTCTAGGTCCCGGATATTTTACAGATAAGGGACATATACTCTTGGCATGTGGCTTAGATGATAGAGGTAGACTCATTTTAAATGATCCAAATTCAGTTTATAATTCAATAAATAGATGGAATTATGAGAAAATAAAAAAACAAATAAAGGGAGCATGGGCTATTAGCAAAGAATAAATTAAAGGGAGTATGACTTTATTATTTTAATCGAGAATATAGTAGCAACTTTAAATTTTATGTCTATAATTTTTGAGACTTAGTTTTTATAATATAATTTTATTGAAGAAAATTAACATTACACATTTAGAAATTTAATAAAAATAGTATATAAAAAGCCATGAATTTTCTTTGAATCCATGGCTTTTTGACAAAATCATTAAAATATTTTGCAATGTTTCTTATTTAGTTTCTTCTTTAACAGCCTTAGTTTCTTCTTTATTAGCTTTAGTATCTTCCTTAGCTGCTTTAGTTTCTTCTACTTTTTTATCTGATTTAAAGCCAAGTTTTTCCTTTGCTTCTTTAAGATTAATAAGTTCGTTTTCGAATTGTTCTTTAGTTGCTTTACTGTCATCAAGAAGTGATTTTCCAGCAGCAATTGCATTATCGTAATTAGATTGAACTTTTAAATCTGATTTTTTGTATTCTTCAGATTCACGAACAGTTTTTTCTTGAGCAATCTCTTTTTTTATAGCTTCTTTTGTTTCTTCAAGTGTAGGAGTAGCTTTTTCTTCTTTAGTTTCAGAAGCTAATAAAACAGTGTTATTTGTTTTATCAAAATCAACAGCAAATCCAAGAGCTTCGCCAAGATCTCTCAATTTATAATAATTGTTATCGTCAATCTTGTAAGCAGTAGCAGTAAGAGCTTTATCTCCAACTAAAACTTTATCATTAGTAAGCATACCCTTAGATTCAGCTTTAACTTCTTTTTGGTCAGATTCAGCAACTTTGTAGTCGCTACCCTTAGTTAAAGTAACAACGCCATCTTTGTAAGTAACGCCGAATTTTGCTTTAGTATCTTTTAATACGCTAGCTAAATCTCTAAGTTTGAAATAATTGAAACCGTCGATATTGTATCCATATATAACAACATCCTTGCCGTCAAGTTTAACTTTTTGTGTAGTAGCTTTAACGTCAACAGTTTTAGTTTCTTCTACTTTTTTATCGGCTTTATAGCCAAGTTGTTTAACTGCATCTTTAAGATTGAAAAGTTCATTTTCGAATTGTTCTGGAGTAGCTTTATCGTCATCAAGAAGTGATTTTCCAGCAGCAATTGCATTTTCATAATTAGATTGAACTTTTAAATCTGATTTTTTGTATTCTTCAGATTCACGAACAGCCTTTTCTTGAGCGATTTCTTTTTTAATTGCTTCTTTTGTTTCTTCAAGTGTAAGAGCAACTTTTTCTTCTTTAACTTTTTCCTTAGCATTATCTTTAGTTTCAGTCATAGCTTCTTTTGCGTCTTTAACCATTTTTTCTACTTTTGTAGGTTCTTTAACTTCAGCCTTAGCTTCAGTAGTTGCAAAAACAGGACTAGCTGTAGATAAAAGCATAACTCCTGCTAAAGATAGTGATATAATTTTCTTATTCATTTTTATTCCTCCTAAAAATATAAGTTAAATTTATTATACAAGAAATCCCTTGGAAATCAATTACAAATCAATTACAATCAGGTAAATGTAGATTAATTTTTATAATCTTAATAAATTTGTAATATTAATTATTAGTAAAAGCCAAGGGAAAATAACAATAATAAACAGCACTAATTTCAAAAGTACATCTATTATTATCAGTAAAATAGCCGAATATTAGTTAGAGTTTTAATATTACTAAAAATTACATTTTTCTATTTTAGTTTGATGTATAATTTCGAGATATAATTTTTAATAATATTGCTTAAATTTTCTGCAATTGGTTTAAAAGACAAGTCTTTGTAGATTACATTTATAGTTGCATAATTTCCATTTATTTTTATGAAATTACAATAAGAAGTTGAATTTATCATTCTAATAGATGAGCCATAAATGAAGGTAACACCCTTATTTGCTCTTACAAAACTAACAGAATCCATAATGCTCGAAGTTAGTTTGACTTTTTGAGGATAGAAGTTAGTAACCTTAAAAATATCTTCAACAGATTTGCGTAAATTTTTTTGCGGTTTTAATAGGAAGAAAGTTTCATTAGAATAATCTTCTAGTTTATCTTTGCCCTTGCAGTAAATTGCTTTCGGTATCATGAGGTATATTTTGTCATTTAAAGAATGAATAGAATTTAACTTTTTATTATTTATATTTCTATTAGTTATAAATAAGTCAATTTCATTTTTTATTAGTGCATCTTCAAAGGAAGTAGAATCATATTTTGTAAGGCTTAACTCCAAATTTGGATAAAGCTCCATCAATTTTGGAACAATGTTTGGAATAATATATTGAGACATAAAAGTTAGTGCGCCTATGCGAATATAGCAATTTTTTAAATTATTTGATTTATTGATTTTTTCCTTCATTTCTATTGCAAGTTCTTCAAACTTTTCTATGTATTCAAATAATATTTTGCCTTCCTTTGTTAAATAAAGGGGAGATTTTGATCTTTCAAAAATTTTAAAGCCAAGTTCATCTTCGATTTGTTTTAAGGATCTACTTAAATTAGGTTGAGCAGTGTATAAACTTTCAGACGCTTTGCTTATGCTCTTGTATTTTTCTA
Organism: Peptoniphilus sp. SGI.035; assembly: GCF_050315115.1. NCBI lineage: Bacteria > Bacillati > Bacillota > Tissierellia > Tissierellales > Peptoniphilaceae > Peptoniphilus > Peptoniphilus sp. SGI.035. The sequence goes on along the minus strand of NZ_JBNPOJ010000011.1, from coordinate 42,527 downwards.
TGGTTTTCAAAATATTAATTTTTTTATTATCCAACATTATATCACCACAAACATTATATCATAAATTATATACTGGATATAGTATATTATGTATTTGCTGTATTAAAGCAAAACGTGATAATATCAATTTAAAGGTGATGAAAATGTTTACTTATCATTTTCACATCTAGTTATAATTGGTTTTATATTTTATTATTAATGAGGTGTTTTATGGAGAAAGTAAAGAAAAAGAAAGTTCCTCACACATTAGTAATTCTATTAGTAATTATATTGTGTGCAGTTGCATTAACTTGGATTATTCCAGCTGGTGCTTATGAAAGGGTAAAAAATGCTCAAGGTGTAAAGGTTATCGATCCTGAAACTTTTCACTATATAGAAAAAAGTCCAGTAAATCCTTTGAAGATTTTTAATATTGGATTAGACGGATTTAAAAAAACGTCAACTTTAATATTTGTAATATTGTTTTCGGGAGCGTCTTTTAACATCATTACAATGAGTGGAGCTTTGCAATCACTTATTGGTGTAGTATCAAAGAAGACTGGAAATAAAGAATATCTATTCATTCCAATTTTAACTTTAATTTTTGGACTTATATGTACTACTCAGGGCGTTAATACTTTTATAGGATTTGCTCCAATAATGGTTATGATTTCTTTAGCTATGGGATTTGATTCCATTGTGGGAGCCTCAGTAATTTTACTTGGTGGAGCAGTTGGATTTTCAACAGGAACATTAAATGTAAATACAACAATAGTTGCGCAAGAAATTGCAGGACTTCCACCTTATTCAGGATTAAGTTATAGAGCATTTTGTTTCCTAGTATTTTATATAGTAACAAATTTGTATTTAGTAAAATATGCTCTAAAAGTTAAAAAGAGTCCAGAACTAAGCCCTATGTATGAAATTGACAAAATAAGAATTCAGGACACTGATTCTCACGATGAATTTAACTCTCCAATGAATGCAAGAAAGTGGTTAGTTATTTTAACATTATTTGCAGCCTTAGGAGCTATAGTCTATGGTGGAGTAAAATTAAAATGGAAATTAGAAGAAACGGCAGTAGTATTTATTTGGTTATCTATTATCGCAGGGTTTGCAGCTGGATTTAGTCCATCACAAATAGCAAAATACTTTGTGGAAGGTGCTAAAAAAATGGTAGGAGCTGCTCTTATAATTGGGCTTGCAAGAACCGTTTCAGGAGTTCTTGATGCAGGGAAAATTATGGATACAAGTATTCATGCAATGACAGGTTGGCTTAACTTTTTCCCACATCTATTAAAGGGACCTGTTATGTTTATTGTAAATATAATAGTAAATATGTTTATAACATCAGGTAGTGGACAAGCGGCAGCGATTATGCCAATATTTGCGCCACTTGCAGATACAATTGGAATTACTAGACAATCTGCAGTTTTAGCTTTCAACTTTGGAGATGGATTCTGTAATTACATCCTTCCAACTTCAACGGCTTTAATGGGGATTTTAGGAGCAACAGATATTCCATACGACAAATGGATGATTTTTATGGGCAAATTATTTGGTATTTGGGTTTTAGTTGGATCACTATTAATGATTGGAGCTCAAGTCATTCATTTAGGACCTATGTAAAGGAGAAAAATGAAAAATTTAGTAGTAAAAGAAATAGATAAAATAAAAGAAAAATTATTTGAAATGTCAGATAAAATCTATGACAAGCCAGAATTGTGTTTTGAAGAACACTTTGCAAGCAATTTACTAGAAGACTATCTTGAAGAAAATGGATTTGTTGTAGAAAGAGGTTTGGGAAGTCTTGACACAGCTTTTAGAGCAAAGTATTCTAATGGTGATGCAAAATACAATATTGGACTTTTATGCGAATACGACGCACTTCCCATGGGCCATGGATGTGGACATCAAATGCAAGGACCTTCAATAATTGGTGCCGCAGTGGCAATAAAAAATGCTGTAAAAAATCTTCCCTTTAATCTAATTGTTTATGGAACTCCAGCCGAGGAAGGCGGCGGAGGAAAGATGATAATGTTAAAGGAAGGATATATAAAAGATATTGACATAGCCCTTATGATGCACGCTGGTCCAGCTACACAAGTGGATGTAAAATCAATGGCATTGTCATCAAGATTTGTAAAATTTTTTGGTAAAGCATCTCACGCAGCATTAAAACCAGAAGCAGGTAGATCAGCCTTTGATGCATTGCTTCTAACCTTTCAAGGACTAGAATTTTTAAGGGAGCACGTAAAAGAGGACACGAGAATGCACTACACAGTACAAACACTTCCAGGACCTGCAAATGTAGTTCCAAGTGAAGCGGAGGGGCACTTCTCTTTGAGATCTTATAACTCAAAATATTTAGATGAAGTTGTAGAAAGATTTGACAATATAGTAAAAGGGGCAGCCCTCATGACTGGAACAACTTATGAAATAAAAGAAGATAGAAGACTAGAATCAAAAATACCAGCTTACATTCTAAACGACTTGATAATGAAAAATGCAGAAGAACTTGGAGCACCAAGAATAAAAGGGGCAAGAGAAAAAACAGGATCAACAGATTTTGGAAATGTAACATATCTAATGCCTGGTTCCTGTGCGAGAATTGCTTTTGTACCAGAAGGCACATCTTCACATTCACAAGAATTTTTAGACTTAGGTAAGGCTAAAGAAGCACATGATTGTGTAGAATATGGTGCAAAAATCATTGCGACAACAGTTTATGATTTAATTGAAGATCCAAAGTTGATTGAAAAATCAATTAAAGATTTTGAAGAATACAAATCAAAAATGTAATAAAAAGCTTCCTAAGGAAATCTTGGGAAGCTTTAACTTTTTACAACAAATTTATTGCCACATTCTTTACAAGTAACTCTAATTTTACCCTTGCCTTTTGGGACTTTCATTTCTAATTTGCAGTTTGGACATTTTATGTACTTGTAAATTTTTCTATTGTCATATTTACTTTTTGAAGAAAATAATTTTCTTCTCAGAGGTTCAATGCTGTCTAAAAACTTTTTATTTTCAGAGTATCTTGCATTTATATCTCGCGAAAAAGTTCTATAATAGGAATAAGCTATTAAAATTAAAGCTGAAAAGGAAAGGGCAGCAGTTTTTGTGAATAAATTAATTATTAAAAGAATTAAAGATAGAGACAAAATGAATTTGCCCAACTCATCTTGTCCATATCTTCCAATCATAAAACTCCTAATTCTTTCTTTAAAATTCAAAAAATCACTCTTTCTAAATCATAAATTTAAACCTTCTATATGTTTTTTTATTACATCTGCTGTTTCTTTTAATCTACCCATTTCTTTATCAGTTAAACTTAATTCTAACTTTTCTTCGATTCCATCTTTTCCAATTTTTATTGGAGTTGAAATATAAAGATCATTTAGTCCATATTCACCACTTAGAAGACAAGAACCCTTTAGAATAATTTTCTCGTCATTTGCTATTGCTTGGATAATGTTATTAACTGTATTTGCTATACCGTATTGTGTTGAACCTTTTCCGTTAAAGATATCCCAACCACGACGACGAGTTTCATCTTCTATTTCATCTCTATTGAAATTTTTAAAAAGTTCTGGATGTATTTCTTCGTACTTATCAATAGTAAGGGAATCTATTTTTACTTGAGACCATGGGACAAACTGACTTTCACCATGTTCGCCTAAGACAGTTGCATTTACAGATTTTGGAGAGATACCAAGTTTATTTGCAATTACAACTTCTAATCTTGCGCTGTCAAGAGCAGTACCAGATCCAATTACTCTTTTTTCATCAAAACCGGAAACTTTATAAATTTCATAAGTAATAATATCGACGGGATTTGTAACAACTACAAAAATTCCTTTGAAACCTGCATTAACAATCCTCTTTGTAAAATTTGCAACTTCCTTTTTATTTCCATCAAGTTCTAGGAGTCTGTCTTTTTCTGGAATTTTGCCAGAACATACTACAACAACATCCCTGTCTTTCATATCTTCATATTCTCCAGCTCTAAATTTCACATCCTTTGGGTAAAAAGGTCTTCCGTCATTAAGGTCAATTGCCTGAGAAATGGCTTTTTCTTTTATTACATCATTTAAAATAATATCAGTTGCTATTCCTCTTAAAGCAGAAGTATAAGCAACAATTTCTCCAACAGATCCTGCTCCTATTATTCCCAGTTTCATCTTTTTCCTCCTTATATAGTCCCTATGTGGATTATAGATTGTATATTTTAAAAATCATACAAAATTTATCTAAATTAAAAAAAACATTTATCTTTTGATTTAATATTATAATACATTAAAATTAAAAATAAAATTAAATTTTATGTAAATTGTAAAAAGCTTTATAAAGTTTTTGTAAAAAAGTATTGACAAATTTTTATTTGGTGCGTATAATGTATTTTGTTATTAAAACTTCATGCGGGAATGGCGGAATTGGCAGACGCGCTAGACTTAGGATCTAGTTCCAACGGAGTGGGGGTTCAAGTCCTCTTTCCCGCACCATAGATATCCGCACGGTCTAACATTTTTAGTTGGACTGTGATTTTTTTGTCCTTATAAGTGATTTTGTCGATAAAATTCTTTAGAATTACTGACTGTTCTTGTGGTGTAAAATCGTAGATGGAGTTATTTTTATTTAAAAACTCTTTGATCTCGTCGATTAAATTTGAGGACTTGTAAGATATAATATTACATCTTGAGATACTAGCTTTGAGTGTCTCTTTTTTTGTTTCCAATTCTTTTAATTTTTCATTTACACTTGGAGATGATATACCACTTATAATTGCATCTAAAATATTTTCTATTTGCTTTTCTACTGTTGTCAATTCTTTTTCTAGGCTTTTTTTGTGATCTGTTGTATCAGTTTCTTTATCTAAAAATTTAAGCATAGATTTTATAACTGCATCTTTATTAGTTTGTGTAAAAATCACATCGTCAAAGCAGTCTAATACTTCTTTTTCAATTTTTTCTGCTCTTACTACTGGAGCGTGACATTTGTGTGTCCTTGACTTCCTATTGCACTTATAATAATAATATCTGTTGCCTTGGTTATTGCTCTGCATATTACCACTCATAGGAGAGCCACACTCACCACAGAAAATTAGTCCAGTAAGTAGATAAAATCTACCATTTTTATTTATGCGATTTAAGTTTTTATTATTTTTTATTTTTTCTTGTGCCTTTGCCCATGTATCTTTATCAATTATTGCTGGCACACCATTTTCAATTCTAATCATTTTACTTTTATCCCTTTTCTTATGATAATTTCTTTTTCCTCTAAATCCATCGTAGTCCTCTTTTGAGTAGAAATAGGTACCAATATACCTCTCATTGTTTAAAATCTCGTAGAAACTATTCCTGGTAAACTCACGGCCTCTTTTAGTCTTATACCCTAAGCTATTCAATTTTCTCATCATCTCAGAATAACTATAATTTTTTGTAAACATATCAAATATTAATTTTATAGCCTCTGCCTCGTGGGCATTTATTACATAATTTTTATCATCATCTATATCATAGCCTAGTGGGGGAATGCCGCCATTAAACTTGCATTTTAAAGCATTTTCCCTCATGCCTTTTTTAACTTCCCTTGATAAGTTCCTGGAGTAATACTCACTCATACCCTCTAAGACTGATTCCAAGATTAAGGACTCTGGAGATCCGTCTAAGTTTTCTAAGACTGACAGTAACTGGACATCAAGTAGTTTTAATTTTCTTTTATAAATCGCACTATCGTATTTACTACGGGAAAATCTGTCTAGTTTATGGACTATGACATAGTCAAATGCTCCCAACTCAGCATCTTTTATCATTCTCTGAAACTCAGGTCTATTATCTGTAGTCCCAGAGATACCCTCATCTGCATAAGTGCTTACTAATTCAATTTTGTTTCTATCGCAGTAATCTCTAATTGCTCTAAATTGAGCATCGATACTTTCTTCTCTCTGCATATCAGTCGAGTATCTGCCATAAGCGACTGCTTTTTTCAATGTTTTATACCTCCTTATTTTGTGGTATAATATAAGTGATTGGAACTGGTTTTTATACCACTTTATTAGGGGATGTGTTTTGCACGTCCTCTATTTTTTTTATTTATTTTTCTTTGCTACTTTTAAATAATTACATTTTAATATTCCCTTAAATTTCTAAAAAAATTCCTGTAACACTTTTCTTGATTAAAGTTAAGAGAGTGCTTGCGCACTGCACTCTCTTATTCTTTTTTACTATATACACCTACTAATTTTCCTAAAACCCGTATATTGCCACTTGTATAAATTCTTGGCCAATCTGTCATGCTTGGATTTTCAGCCTGAAGTATTACACTATCATTTGTTTTGCTAAATCTTTTTAAAGTTGCCTTATCATCAATAAGAACCGCAGCTATTGTTGTTTGATTATAAATCATCATAATAAATTCTTCTCCAGGTAGGAAGTGATTGTATTTTGTTACAAATGTTATTAATTTCTAAAGAAAGTTCATTTTGAAAATACTTGGATATAATTTCATCTTCGTTAATATTAGGATATTTTTCTTTGTATTCTTTTATAATAATTTCAGAACTTTTATTCCAAAGGAGATTTGCTTGCAGATATCTTTCAATAAGTTTTTTATAACCCAAAAGAAGTTCATCAAAATGTTTTGTTAATAGGATTGTATCCTTAGGACTTTGAAGCTTATCAGTTATCCAACGTAATACACCATTAAGATGGGTTTTCATCATTTCATTAGCCTTTGTGTAAGGAGCTCCAAACTCAGTTCCTATAATTTTATTTAGATTACTATTATCTTCCCAACCCATTAAATAGGCTGGTGTTACATCAAGTGCTTTAGCAAATGCTATTATTTGAGATTGTGAAATATCCCTTTGACCACTTTCAATTTTTTGAATGGTTGATCTGCTTTTATATCCTAATTTATCTGCCAAGTCTTGCATTGACATTTGTAATTCTTCTCTTCGTTGTTTTATTTTGCCATAAATATTCATACTGAATTCTCCTTGTAAATTAATTCTAGTTTATTTGTACCCATTTTGTCAATAAAAATAAACTTTTTTGAAAATAAATGTTGACAATTTGGAAACTGAACAATACAATATAAGTGTAGACAAAAAAGAAACAAAACTAAGGGGGTGCTATAATGACTGATTCAGAAAAATTAAAAAATAAGATACGTGAAAAAGGGCTAAAAATAGCCTTTATATCAGAAAAGTTAGATCTATCTCGAACTGCATTTTATAATAAAATTAATAATATCTCAGAGTTTACAGTTAAAGAAATGGAAATACTATGCAAAATACTTGAAATTAAAGAAGAAAATGAGAGAAAATCAATTTTTTTCACCCAATAAGTAGACAAAAAGGAAACAAAAATAAAGAAGTAATAAGTATTAATTTAAGCATTAAGAAGCAAAAAACAAAGAAAGGAGCAGTAATGAAAATAAAGATAAATAAATTTTTAATTATCTAAAATATTTGAATATTCTTGGTATGTTGTAAAAAATAAATGATTTGATAAAAAACGAAATAATGGAAGGTTAAATAAAAAATGGAGGTTTAAAAATGAAAGATGAAAAATTGATTTTAAAAATTGAGAAGAATTATAAACCATGCACTGATGTTATAAGAGTTAATCCAGCTGTTGCTGAAAGAGTAAGGGCTATCGCTAGTGAAGTTAATAAGGATTATTCAACTATTGCATGTGAATTATTGGAATTTGCACTTGATAGAGTTGAAATAATTGATTGATGTAAAAGGAAGGTTTGATTTATGAACTTAAATATGGGTGGCTTAAAAGCCGATTTAACGATTGATGGACTTGATGATTCATTAGAAAAATTGAATCGATATTTGGAATTATTAAAAGAGGCAAGGTCAATCGCTTATGAACTTGCCAACATAGAATTGAATATGAAATTTACTAAAGACGGCTCACAGGAGGATTAAGTATTTTATACTGCGTGTCAATTTGTCCTATGAAGATTTCTAAATAATTTTTTAATTTTGGAAAATCTATATCTTTATATTTTCTAAGATAGTGAGTGTTGTCATTACCTAGAATTCTTACAACATCAGCTGTGTTTAGAAGATCCTTAGGCAGATAATCTTCAATTGCTTTAAAAAGTGATTTTTTAACTACTTCTTCAGGGTTTTCTTTAAGAACTTTGATTGCATAGTCTTTTATAAGGATTTCTATTGAATTTCTGTATCCACAGGCGGCTAATTCAAAGTGATTATTTCTTTCTGATGCTAAAGCTTGTGAATACATTGAAACAAATCTTGGAGATATATTAGCAATATTTTCAGGAAGTGGGTTTGGATTTTGGCTAGGATAAAAATTCAAAAAAGTAAATTGTTGGGTTTTATATTCAAATAAATAGCTAGCTATATAAATTTTATCACAGCAATTAGATTGTAAAGCTATTATAAAATATTTGGAATTTTGGTCAAATTCAAGGCTTGCATTACTTATGTAAGATGAATGGGCAATTTGACCACAATATGGGCAGTTTGATGGAACTAAGAGCTTATGCTCATGATTATTATAGAAAAACTTAGTTTGGGTTGTTTTCACAAAATTACCTCCTTGATTTAAGTATACCATCAAAAATGATTTAAAGGATTATGAAAGATAAAAAGGTGAGAGGAAAATTTGACTACAGAAGAAAAAATTAAAATTGCAATGAAAAGAAAGGGCTACACATACAGAAAGTTAGCTGATGAAATGGGAATTAGTGGGGGTTATGTTTTTGACATAGTTAAAGGTAATAGAACTAATTCTGAAAGATTAGAACAAATTTTAAAGATTTTAGAGATTTAAAAGGAAGGAGTAAGTAATGAAGAAAAAAATAAAACTCGTTTTCAGAGATAATTCAAGTCTATTTAGTCTTTTACAAAATGAAACATTTAAAAACCTATTAAATGAATCTAATTTTGATGAAATTGAATTAATAGGAGACGACAGAAAAAATAGTTTTAATTATATTTATGAAAAAAACAAGTCTGATCTGTCTTGGTTGCCCGTGAGTATTTCGCTTATAGCAATTACCATAGCTGTTATTACCATGATTTTATAAAAGCTGCTACAGATATTATCAGTGCAAATATTGATATCGCTAAAGGAGCGTAGAATCTCAATCTATCTTTTCGCAAAAATTGGAGATACATTTCACCTTTTTCAGTAAGAGAAAAAATTTGAGGTTGTACTTCAAGTGATCTATGTCCAAACGCATTTATATATGTATCAATGTCGATTTCTCTTTGGTTAGGAATTGTTAATAATTCTAGAGATATTAATTTTTCTATATCTTTGATTGAGTGATCGGAAATTGGAGAGTTAGGATTTTTAAGATAGTATTTTAAAATTTTAATTTCTTTAACAGATAGATCTATTTGTTGATGGTTCATTAAATTACCCCCTTTAAGCATTATATCAAATAAAAAGGAAGGTGAATTATGGAAAAAGAAAAAATAAAAGAACTTTATCTTCAGGAATTTAAAAAAGAAAATGATCCCGCTGAAAATTGTTTTGATGTTGATGTTAAAAATATTTCTGAAGAAGTCATCTCAATCATGAGAAAAAAAGGACTGACATATGAAGAAGCATACGCAGTCCTACAGTATAGTTACAATAAATTAAAATTTGAGTCAAACTTTATTCATTTGGAAGAACTAAACTTAGAAGTTTAAAAAGGAAGGGATGAATTTGGAATTGTTAATAAGCGTAGTAACATCGATATGCGTTTGTAGCATATTCATGTACTGGTATGAGAAAAAGCTGGACAATGATATTCGAGATTTGATTGAAGAAATGGAAAAGATTTCTATTGAGGCTATTGAAGAAGTTAGATCACTCAGTATTAATGAGGTCATTAATGAATGGGCAAAACTTATGAAAAAAATAAAGGAGCAGAAATGAATGATTTAAGAATTTTTGAAAATAAAAATTCGGGTGGATACGTCTATATTATTAATTTTGGATCAATGGTAAAAATTGGCTCTTCGAACAATCCCAAGGAAAGAATTTCAAGGATAACAACATATTTAAAAAACTACGCGAATATAAATTCGTTTGGATTCAAAATAAGTGTTAAACATGTAAATTTTAGGGAGAATGAATTTATTTTGCACGATGTATTTTCAAAATATAGAGTTAGTGGAACTGAATTATTCAATATAAAGTTTGATAAAGCAGTATCTGGTCTAAATAAACTTGTTTATGACACAAATTTTGAAGCAGCTTATGCTGAAAAGGAGAAGTTAGCTGACGAATTAATTAAATTTTGTAAATCACAATTTTACTTAGAAACTAGGTTGCCAAAGGAGTATTTTGAAAAAGAAAATTTACAAGTTGAAATTCAAAAGTATGAAAGAATTTTAAATATTTTAAAATTAGTAGATTTATATGTTAATGAACTTGCTATATCAGATGATGAATTTAAAAAACAATATTACAAGATAATTAATAATCCAGATGGTAGTACAAGGACGACGACAACAACTAAGATGACTGGTAAAGGACAAATTTACTTTACCAACAAGTTTTTAGGGGGATCTTATGGACAAAAATTTTGATGTTGCCATTGAGTATAGTGATGCACAAGCTGACTGGGACGATTTTATAAGTCTTATGGTAGGCAAGTTTAAACAGTGGCAAAAAGAAAGAGAGGATAGCGATGAAGACTTTTAACTGGTACAAGATACCTATAAATATACGAAGGTTTATAGGGATTACTATTCTATTTATTCTTGGTTACTTGGCTGTTAGCTTTGGAATTAAATTAATATTTTACATTTTATATGCAGGAACAACAGTAATTGACAAGTTTTTTAAATTTTTAGTTAGTTTGTAAGAAAGGATTTTGAGGGCGAAGATCTAATTGAGGAGAGATAAATAATGTTGATTATTGGTGGGGATGGAGAAGTTATTGTAAATGTTGATAATTGCACAAATATATACATCCATAAAGAATACGGCAGGATTTTGTGCGAGAAAACTGTAAATAGCCCACATTGCGAACTTGGCAGGTATGACACAAAAGAAAAAGCAAGAAGAGCCTTCGGGATATTAGTAAATGCAATGCTTGACGGCAAACAGGTCTTTAAATTACCAGGTAATGACGATGAAAGGCTAAATACAAGTTTGAGAGGTACTGGAGGATTTAGGACCACTCAAACAAATGGTAAGACGAAATGAAGAAAGATTTTAGTGCTAAGGCATATAGAAATGACCTTAAAGAAAAAGGTGTCTTTCACACAGATTCAAAACTTGCTGAGATTATTAAGTCTTATGGCAAGGAAAGACCCAAGAATGTTTATGACCCTACATGTGGGGTGGGGACTCTATTAAGTGTCTTTGATGAGGATATACCAAAGTATGGGCAAGAACTTACAGAGGAATATTTGAAAGTAGCAGAAAAGACTTTAAAAAACTTTACTGGCGAAGTTGGAGATACTTTAAAAAATCCAGCCTTCATGGATATGAAATTTGACTTAATTGTAGCAAATTATCCTTTCTCCATAAAGTGGGAGCCAGACAAAGAAGATGTGAGGTTTAAGGACTGGGTAGATGTACCGCCACCATCAAAAGCAGACTATGCTTTTATAATGCATATGATATACCTCTTAGCTGACGACGGAGTGTGTGTAAGTCTTAACTTCCCAGGAATCTTGTATAGGAAAGCAAGAGAAGGGAAGATAAGAAAAGAACTTGTCGAAAGAGGTTATGTAAAGAAAGTTATCCAAGTACCAAGTGGATATTTTGAGGACACAAATATCGAAACGACAATCTTAGTTTTATCCAAAGAAAAATTTAAGGGGTCAATCAAATTTGTAAACTTGAAAGATGACCTAGAAAGAGATGTCCAATTAGAAGAGATAGCAGAAAATGACTACAACTTATCAGTTTCATCCTATGTACAGAAAGAAATTGAAGTTGAGGAGATAGATCCAATTGAGTTAAGGGAGACTATAAGAAATAAATTTATCCAACATGTCGATGATAACTTAGGGATTGAACTATTCCTGACAGAGACATTTGAGGATAAAAAAGCAAGACTAGATTTGTTGAAATTTTACAAAAAAGTTTTAGAAGTCGTAGAAAAACACATTTTAAATTTAAAAGAGCAAATAAAAAAGTCCCTGGCCGACTAAAACTCAAGGACTAAAATATATAAATATTTGCTCTTAGTATATCACAAAGGAGTTAAAAATGAAAAAAATTGAATGTTACGAAACTAAAGATGGCAAGTTGTTTACAACTTATGAAGAAGCCTTAATGCATGAGAAAGAAGAAGAGATAAAGAATGATTTAGGCTCAATCTTAAATACCTGCATCAAGAACTTTGAATTAATGGAAAAGAGAATTAGAAACAAAAAACTTTGCGAAAATTATGAGGATGCACAAGTTTTTAAAGAATTCCTAGTAGGTTATATGTCAGAAATTATGTTAAAAGATTTTACAGCCTTTAAGTCCCTATTTGACGGAGGTTTATCATGCAAATAAAAATTAAAACATTAAAATTAGAGAACTTCAAAGGAATCAAGAACTTAACAATAGATTTCAAAGACACAACTAATATTTATGGGGACAATGCAGTAGGCAAGACAACAATATTTGATGCTTATTCCTGGTTACTTTGGGACAAGGACAGTTTAAATCGTAAGGACTTTGCTATAAAGCCTTATGACAAAAATGGCGATGAAGTCCACAACTTAGAATCTGTAGTTGAAGGAGATTTTTCTTTTGATGACACAGAACTTAACCTTAAAAAAATCTATAAAGAAGTCTGGACTAAAAAGCGTGGATCCACACAGGCAGAATTTACTGGTCACACAACAGACTACTATATAAATTCCGTACCTTGCAAGAAAAAAGAGTACAACGAAAGAATTGAAAGTGTCTTGTCTGAAGATAACTTCAACCTGCTTTCAAACCCACTATATTTTAACCAATTTTTAGTAAAGACAGAAAGAAGAGAAATACTTTTAAGCCTTATAGAAGATGTAAAGCCAGAGGATATTATCGCAAAAAATAAAGATTTAGAAGAATTAGATCTTAAAAATTATACAGTTGATGAACTAAAGAAAATAGCAAAGGATAGTGCAAGAAAAATTAATAAAGACATTGAGTCCATACCAGCAAGGATTGATGAGTTAAATAAATCAAAAATACATGATATAGATTTTGATGCCTTGGAGTTTAGAAAGAGAGGTACAATTCCAGCCATAAGAGAGATAGATGAAAAGCTTGCCGATGCATCAAAAATGGCAGAGGGAATGACTGAGATAACAGAAAAAATTACTGCATTACAGAAAGAAAAGTCTGAACTTGCAGAAAATTATCAAAATAAATGTTTTGAAATAAATCTAAAAAATAAAAATGTGTTGCTAGAAAAAGAACAAGACACAATAGCATTAGACGAAGCGAAAAAGAATATAGAAAAGCTTAAAGATCTAGTTGAAAAGGCTAGGGAAGAATGGCAAGAAGTCCACAAAGAACAATATCAAGGTGACTTTAAGTGCCCAACTTGTGGACAGGATTTATTACCAGACCAAATAGAAAAGACAATGGCTAACTTTAATAAGAAAAAGTCTGAAAAGCTATCAAGCATCGAAGAAAAAGCAAAAGATCTAAAGTTAAAAATAGAAGAATGCGAAAAACTAATAGCAATTTATGAGGTTAAGGAATATAAGGAAGAAGACCTGCCAATTGAACCTATTAGACTACAAGAAATTGACAAGGAGATTAACGAGGCTAGGTCAAAATTAAGAGATTTTTCTTTAGACAATAAAAAGGATTTACTTGAAAAGAAAAGCTCTTTAAACGCAGATTTGGAAGAAATAAATAAAAAATTATCTCTACAAGGACAAAATGAAAAAATTGATGAAAGAATTAAAGCGTTAGAGTCTCGAGAAAAAGAGCTTGCCAAAGCATATGAAGAGCAACAAAGAATTATTTATCTTTGCGAGGAATACACAAAGGCTTATGTGGACCTAGTAAGCGACAAGATAAATGACAGTTTTGACCTGGTAAAATTTAAACTTTTTGAAAATCAAATAAACGGCGGAATTACTGAAACCTGCGAAGCTACTTTTGAGGGAGTACCTTACAGCGACTTAAACAATGCGGCAAAAATAAATGCAGGTCTTGATGTAATTAACAGCTTATCAGACAAGCTTGATTTAAAAGTACCAATATTTATAGACAACGCAGAGAGTGTAAATGAATTAATTAAGACAGATACACAATTAGTAAGGTTAGTAGTTAGCAAGGATAAGGAGCTTAAAATTGATTAAAGTTTTAGATGCATGGTGGTACGGCGGTAACATCGGAATTGTAAAAGTTTACACAGGCTTCGAAGTTAAATATTACATCGGCACGGGTTACGGTCAAGATGAGAAAGAAGACATAGACAAAATTTTAAAGTATGGAAGTAGGTTTTACCCAGAGGTTTTTGAGGTGGAAGAATGAGAATATTTAGTTTACAAGATGAAAAATTTGAAGAAATGCAAATGAGTTTAAACGCATCAATTGTCCATGTTGCAAAGAAGATAGCTGCTGGAGAATTTGAGCAAGGCGATATAACCTTGAAGTTAAAAATAGGAACAGTTTACGAGCACAAAGAAGAAACGGTTTATAAAATGCCAGCTTTTAACTACAAGATAGGCACTAACCTACAAAAGAAATCGAGCCTAGATGGTGGAGATGCTTATGATGGCATGGAATTTAAGCTTGATGATGGTGTAGTGGTTTTAGAAAAAGTAAAGAGTGATCAAATAGATATGTTAGATGAGGAGGATGAGGACGAATGAGAGTTGGAATCACAGCACATTTAGATATAGAAAAGGATACCTTAGAAATTGAGGATGGAATGACTGAAGATGAAATAGATAACTACTTGTTTGACTATATTTTAGACTTTTTAGATTGGGGTTGGAAAGAGGTGTCGGAATGAGTGGAAAAGACATTCACGAAATAGACGAGGAATTATCGGAAGAATACCTTAAAGGATTCTTTGATGGGAAAGAATTTGAAAAAACTAAGCAGATAAAACAGAGAGCATTTTTTGCAAGTGTTTGTGTACTTGCAGATAAGTCAAAGGAAGTTGAAACACTAGCAGGCGATAAGTATAAGCAAGTTGTTTTGAACTTACCTAAAGAAGTTTTAGAAGAATTAGAAGAATGGAGTAAAGAAGAATGAACAGCGTAAATTTAATTGGAAGATTAGTAAGAGACCCAGAAGTTAGATATAGTCAGTCAGGAATGGCGATTTTGAGGTTTACAGTAGCAGTTGACAGAAAGCTAAGCAAGGATAAGAGGGAAGAAGCACAAGCTAATAATCAGCCTACAGCTGACTTTATCTCATGTACTGCCTTTGGAAAGACTGCCGAAGTAATTGGAAATTACCACAGTAAAGGAAGTCAAATAGCAGTTGAAGGAAGAATCCAAACTGGATCTTATGAAAAAGATGGGAGAACTATTTATACAACTGATGTCTTAGTCAATAGCATCACTTTTGTTGGATCTAAAAATAATAATTCTAGTGGAGGAAATTACCAAAATAGTAATAATCAACAAGATGATTATAGCGATGAGGGATTTTTCCCAGTGAATAATGACGACATCCCATTTTAAGAGGTGGAAGGATGAGTGATTTTAACATTCTAGTGATAGGAGTAGCGGCTATGTATTTAATATATAAAGCTTTAGTTAATAGAATATAAGGAGATTTAAAATGACAAATATACAAAAACAAGAAAACAGGACATTAAGTCCAGTAAACCAAATGAAGAATTTACTAGCAAACCAAGGTATTCAAAATTTATTTGCTGATGCCTTAAAGGAAAATAAAGACAGATTTTTAGCATCAATTATAGACCTATACAATGGCGATACCACTTTGCAAGATTGTAACCCTAAAGAGGTTGTTATGGAGGCACTAAAGGCAGCTACTCTTAATTTGCCTATCAATAAAAATCTTGGATACGCTTATATAGTGCCTTATAACAGTAAAGGAACAACAAGGCCTCAATTTCAAATCGGCTATAAGGGATATATTCAAATGGCACAAAGAAGCGGACAATATAAGGCTTTAAATGCTGGCATTATGTATGAGGGGATGGAAGTCAAAAGAGATTACCTAAAAGGAACTTTTGAAATTGTAGGAGAACCTAAGTCTGATAAGGTTATCGGCTACTTTGCTTACTTCCAACTTTTAAATGGTTATGAAAAGGCAATTTATATGACAAAGGATGAAGTTATAGAACACGCTGAAAGATATTCTCAATCTTACGGAGGCAAATATAGTCCATGGAAACATCAATTCGACGAAATGGCACAAAAAACTGTAATTAAAAGACTTTTAAGCAAGTATGGAGTTTTGACAACAGAGTTTCAAGATGCAATTAAAGAAGATGAGGACAGAGAAGTTTTAAGAGCCACAGAAAACAATGCTATGCTTGAAATGACGAGTCCAGACGAGGAAGAAGAAACTATTGAAGTAAATCCAGATACTGGAGAAATCATCGAAGAAGATATAAAGGCACCGTTTTAATTATGGATATTAAGATTATAGCCAGTGGTAGCACTGGTAACTGCTACAAGATAAGTAACGAGGATACTACGCTCTTAATTGAGTGTGGTATTCCTTATAAAAAAATACAGCAAGCACTTAATTTTAAGACTACGGACATTGACGGGGTCTTAGTAAGTCATGAGCATGGAGACCACTCAAAAGCTTGTAAGGATTTAATCAAGGCTGGAGTGGATCTATATATGACGGAAGGCACTAAAGAGGCTTTGGAGCTTGAAAGTCATAGGGTTAAAACTTTTGAAAAAAATGGTTATTTCACTTACAGATGGGTTGATATAGGATCTTTTAAAATAAAGATTTTTGAAACAGTACACGATGCCAAAGAACCAGTCGGCTTTTATATTTTAAACGCAAAGACTGATGAGAGGTTACTTTTTATCACAGACACTATGTATGTTGAGGGTCGTTTTAATAACATTGATTATCTGATGATAGAAGTTAATTATGTCAAAGAAACGATAAATAACAATCTCAATCTAGATCCAATTTTAAGAAAAAGAATCAAAGAAAATCATATGTCTTTGGAAACTGCTTTGGATTTTTTAAAGAAGTGTAATCTCTCAAGGCTTAAAAAGGTTTATGTTTTGCATTTATCAGATGCCAACTCCGACTATAAGGTCATCAAGGAGAGCCTGCAAGAACTTACAGGTGTAGCTATAGAAATTTGCTAGGTGGTGATAAGTATGGCAGATTATAAAGGCTGGGTTTGTATATATAGAAAAATTGAAGATGACTGGCTCTGGAATGATAAACCTTTTTCAAAGGGGCAAGCTTGGATAGATTTACTTTTGATGGCAAATCATGAAGATAAAAAAATTTTATTTAACGGAAATTTAATTGAAGTCAAGAGAGGACAGAGAATAACATCAATTAAAACGCTATGTGATAGATGGGGTTGGTCAAATACAAAGGTTAAAAATTTTCTAAAATTATTGGAAGAAGATAATAAAATAAAGTTAGAAATAACACCACGAAAAAAGTCAGTTATAACCATTGAAAATTACAGTAAATACCAAGATGTAGACGTCAGGAAAAACGTCACAGAAGCATCAGAGGAGCATCAGAGGAGCATCACGGTAGCATCAGAGGAGCATCACGGTAGCATCAGAGGAGCATATAAACAACAATGATAACAATGATAACAATGATAACAATGATAACAATGATAACAACTACTACAGAAAAAAATTTGAAGAAGAAAAAGTATTAAAAAGATTTAAGGAATGTGGTGGTAATTGTAGTAAATATAATTTTTATAGATTAAAAGATTTAGAAAAGGAATATGGAGAAGAACAACTAATAAAAGCAATAGAGACATCTGCAGATAACAACAAGGTAACTACAGCTTATATAAAAGGTATATTAAATAATTGGAATAAGAAGGAGGTAGTAGATGGATACGAGAACCTCAACATTATTAAACTCTGAAAGAAAAGAGATTGTATTTTCCTTTGGAGGGAGAACATTCAGAATAAATGCAATGAGCGAAGCGGAACAAGCAGAATATGAAAGAGCAAAGGCAAAAGAAAAAGCTGAAGAAAAGAAACGAAGCTTAGAGAGATTGAAAGTAAATTCTTTGATTGATGAAAGGTTTAAGACATGTAAATTTGATAACTTTATAATCACCAATGAGAATAAAAAACTATTTAAATTTGCCAGGTACTATGTAGATAATTTTCAGGAAATGAAAGCTAATAATTGTGGATTGTTATTCTTTGGAAGACCAGGAAGCGGTAAATCATATTTAAGCTTTTGTATAGCTAACGCACTCCTAGAAAAATATATTTCAGTAATTGCAATAACGAGCAATGGACTTCTACAGAAGATAAGAGAGCTATCCACATTTGGAAGCACTGAACTTAATAGCTTATATAGGAATTTAAACCGGGTATCGCTTTTAATTATTGATGACTTAGGAGCAGAAGCATCAAGCGAATATAATAAGTCAAAAATATATGAGGTCATAGATGGTAGGTACAGAGCCAATAAGCCAATAATCATTACAACAAATTTAAATCCAAATGATTTTAAAAGGAAACTAACTTCACAAGATGAAGTAGCAAGAACCTTTGATAGAATAGCAGAAATGTGTGAAGTGATAGAAATGAATTATAAATCTTTCAGAGAGAAGAAAAAGGAAAATAAATCTAAGGCGTTTGAAAATATACTGAAGGATTTGAAGTAAGGGAATTAAGAAGGAAGGTTTTAAAAGATTGGGGGTTGAGATATGAGCAAGAACTTGTTTGGCGAGGAACAATCTGAAAAGGAAGTACAAGACTTAATTAGGTCTGCTCTTGCTCCTTATGCTAAGGTATGGAATGTGACTACTGGAGTTTTTAAGGTTAAAGAAGGTCCAGTTACTAGATGGATAAGGACTTTTCCAAAGGGGACTCCAGACCTAATGGGTTTTAGATATTCCGATGGCAAAATGTTTTTTATTGAGGTTAAAAATTCTAAAGGGCGATTGAGTGAAGAGCAAAAAGAATTTATGAAGTGGGCGGGAGGTCATCCTATTTTATGTGGGGTGGCAAAATCTGTTGAGGATGCCTTTAATATTTTAGAGATACCTCTTTGGGGTTAGGAGTTGGAAGATGAGACCAAAAGACTACTTATTGCAGGTTAGACATATTGATAATGAGATAGACAGCAAAATTAAATTATTGGAAGATTTGAGGGCTCGTGCTATGAGTATTGGAAGCTTGGAGGTTAAGGACAAGGTTCAAAGTTCTGCAGGTCTCGATTTTTCTGACTGGATGGATAGGTATGTGGACTTACAAAAAGAAGTGACTGACAAGGTTGATGAGCTAATTGTTTTAAAGCAAAGGATAATTTCTCAGATTGATAGAATGGAAAATCCTCTTTATAGGCTTATTTTAGTCAGCCGTTATTTAAGGGATATGAGGTTGAGAGAGATTGCTGCTAGATATAATTACAATTATAGCTATATCAAAAATGCGCATGGTAATGCTCTCTTGGAGTTTAAGGCTAAGAATCCTGAGGTGTTTAAATGATTGAGTATCCAGACTTATTAGTTTCTGCAATTATTAAAAGGGCAGTCTACGATTATTTAAACTATCCTAAGACAAGGGCAGAGGTAAGGAGATTTATTAGGTCTGATTATTTTAGTTCTATTACTGATTTAGACCCCGATGCTCTTTTGGAAGAGCTTGAAAGGCAGTGTAAAAAGATGTGACCTTTTTGACCGTCAAGTTGTGATATAGTTTAAAGTGGAGATAGAAAGATAAGTAATCACCTCCTTATTATTTATAATTGCACGAACAAAAGATTACCATTTACTATATTTCATTCTTATCTTTCTAAGGTTAGCATGTAGATCTTACGAGACTATGTGTTGGGTAACTACATACACTTGATTAGGCTAGGGGTGGGAAGCGAGTATGTTAAAAAAATTATGTAAGTGTGGGAAAGCAATTCCTATCACTGATAAAATGTGCAAAGAATGTGCTAGTAAATATCACAAGTCTTATGATAAGTATAAGCGTGAAAATCACAATGTTTACACTGATAGCAGGTGGGCAAAGGTTAAGAATATTTGTAGGTCGAGAGCTTGCGGTATAGATCTGTGGCACTATTACAAGACGGGAAGAATAGTTCAAGGTAGGCTGGCTCATCATATCGTTGAAGTGTCTGATGATATTTCAAAGGCTTATGATGTTGATAATCTTTTTTGGCTGACAGATAAAAGCCATCAAGAGATACACAGCCTATATAATAAGAATCCCGAGAGCAAACTTAAGACACAGGCATTTCTATTAAAGTTAAATAAAAATGGCATGGGGGTAGGTTAGAATGTTTTTAGCGAAGTGTAAATGACCAGCCGCCGTTTATTTCGGCGGGAAAATGCCAAAAATGAAAATTTCAGAAAAATTTCAGCACCTATTAAAAGGTGCTTTTTTTGATGATTTTAGTGTTAGATAATGATAAAATAAAGAGGTTTTGAGTTTTGAAATTGAAAGAATAGTATCTTTTGTTTCTAGGACTAGGCATGTGGGGGTTAAGTTTTGATTAGTAGTATAAGCAAAGAAAAATTTGAAAATTATGGGGGATTTGTAGAAAAGTTTAAGACTAAAAAAACTACAGATGATTGTTATACTCCTCCTGAAGTTTATAAAATTATAAAAGATTGGGTAGTTAAAGAATATGAAATTGATGAAAAGAAAATAGTAAGACCTTTTTATCCAGGTGGAGATTATAAGAATTTTGATTATAGAGGGGATAAAATAGTTATAGATAACCCTCCCTTTTCAATACTTAGTAAAATTAAGAACTTTTATTGTGAAAACAATATTAAGTTCTTTTTATTTGCTCCACATTTGACATTATTTTCAGGAAAAGATGATAAATGTGTTTGCTATATAGTTGCAAATGCTAATATCAAATATAATAACAAAGCTAAAATTCCAACATCTTTTGTAACTAATTTAGACAAGTATAGAATCAGATTAATACCTAAAATAAAAAAAATGGTTGAAAAGATACAAACTGAAAATAAAAAGCCATCGTTTAAATACGTATATCCTAAAAATGTAATTAGTGCTGCCCTTCTATGCAAATATATTGATTGGGGTATTGAATTAAACTTCAAGAATGAAGAGTTATTTTTTATAAGAAGATTGGATGCTCAGAAAAAACATAAAAAACAACTCTTTGGATCGGGATATTTAATAAGTGATGAAAAAGCTAATTTTTTAGAAAGTTTAGCTGTTTCTAAAAGACTTGAAGATGAAATTGTATGGGAGTTATCAGAAAGGGAAGAAGAGATAGTTAAAGGTTTGTAAATAATCGTGAGTTAATCTTGTGAAAGGTGATGATAGAATGGCGAGACCAAGAAAGACAATGGAAACAGCAACTGGGAAGATTGGAAAAGAGAATATTAAAGAGAGACAAGAGCAGGAAGAAAAAATAAAGATAGACAATAAAAATTTAAAAGCACCTGCTTATCTTCAAGAAACTGCAAAAATTGAATTTAGTAGAGTAGTTGAGGAAGCTAAAAAGATTGGAATACTAGATAATCTTGACTTGTCAATTCTTGTTATATATTCAAATGCCTATTCACAGTATTTGGAAATTACGCAAGAGATAGAGAAAATGGAGCAGCCTTATAGATATGTTACTGAAGATTATAAAATATCTCCACTGATAAATGCACAAGATAAGGTTATAAAACAAATAATGTCCTGCTCTTCAAAGCTTGGGCTTGCAACAACTGACAGATTAAAATTAATTGTCCCTAAAAAAGAAGAAAGCAGAACTAATAAATATTTGAGATACATTGATGGATAGAGTTACAGAGTATGCAAAATTAGTAGCTGAAGGTAAAATCTTAAAGGGACAAACAGAAATAAGTTGTTGTAAAAGACATTTAGATGATTTAAAAAGAAAAGATTTTGAATTTATCTGGGACGTAAAACTATCTGAAAGAGCGATAGATATTGCAAATGAGCTTACGATTTTAGAGGGTACAGAACCTAAGAAGTTAAGAACAAGGGGCTTCCAAAACTTTATAATTGGATCTTTGCATGGTTGGAGAAAAAAGCGAAGTAAGAAGTTAAGATTTAGGGAAGCATATATCCAAGTAGGGCGACAGAATGGAAAATCCTTTTTGTCGGGAACTGAAATAAATAATCGTGCTACATTCTCTGATTATAAAAAGGGAAAAATCTATTGTGCGGCAACAAAGCAAGAACAGGCAAATATTGTTTGGGACGAGGTAGAAAAATTCATCCTTGCTGATGAGGAACTTGCTGAATTATATAGAATTAGGCGACATGAGAGAACAATAACAAGTAAGGTTACGGGTACGGAAATTAAATCTGTTGGCAGAGATACAAAGTCAGCAGATGGCTTCCGCAGTATTTTAGCTATAATTGACGAACTACATGCTCATCCTAATAATCAAATGTATAAGCTTATGCTAGATGGTCAAATAAGTGTGGACAGTGCTTTAACTTTAGCAATAACGACAGCAGGGTTTAATATTAATAGTTTTTGTTATGAACAATATGAGTTCTGTAAAAAAATTCTATCTGGAGTGATAGAAAAGGAATCACAATTTATTTATATTGCTGAAATGGACAAAGACGATGACATCTGGGACTACAAGAACTGGGCAAAGGCAAATCCGCTCCTATTATGGAATGAGGACAATTCCTATAATATGGAGAAAGTAAAGGTTATGTCTGAAAAAGCCATAGATGCTAAAGAAAAAGGCGGTCAAGAGCTTATTAACTTTTTGACAAAATCTTTAAATAAATGGGTTAAGTATTCTGGTGCAGGTTATGTCGACCTAGATAAATTTAAGGAATGCGAATCTGATTTAACTTTAGAAGATTTTAAAGGTCAAGAGTGTATCCTTGGGATTGACTTATCTTCTGGTGGCGACTTGACAAGTATTGCCCTGGTCTTTAAGTTTGGCGATTATTTTTATATTTATTCTCATTCTTTTATGCCGATTTTAAGGCTGGAAGAACATGAGAAGACAGATGAGGCACCTTATAGAGTTTGGGCAAAACAAGGTTATTTAACTTTGACAGAGGGTGTATTTGGACTAAAAACCGACTACAAGTATATAATTGAGCATTTAAAAAGATTAATCGAAGAATACAACCTCATAATAATTGCTTGTGGATATGATGGACATAATGCGAATGCCTTTTTGGCTGATTTAGACTTTTTAAATTGCGATTTAATAGAAATAGTTCAATCTGCAAAAAGTCTTAATGATGCTACTGTGGATTTGCAATTGTCGATTCAAGCATTGCAGGTTAAATATGATAAAAGGAACGAGCTTTTAAAATGGTCTTTTGCTAATGCTAAAACTACACAAAATAGTTTTGGCGAAATAAAGGTCATGAAAGAAACTAATACGGCAAGAATTGACGTAGTAGATGCTGTAATAGATGCTTGGAAATTAGCAATGGCTAATAATTCAGAAATAAAATACGATGCACAAAAAGATATAGAGGAGTGGTTAGAGATTATGAAAATAGATGAGAAAGATGGTGAAAAGGATGGGGATAATTAAAAAGATAGGTCAAGCTGTAAAAAATAGTTTTACATGGTCTAATGAAAATGATAGCTGGGAAGTAATAAGTTTAAGCGACCCTAAAGGTTGGGAAATACCTAGAAACAATATGTCAGAAATAACATATTATATCTGTTTAAAAATATTGAGTGAATCAATTGGTAAACTATCAATTCATTTAAAAGACGGTGAAGGGATAAAAATTACAAATAGCGACATAAATTATTTATTAAAAGTAAGACCTAATCCCTATATGTCGCCTACGGACTTTAAGACCTTAATGGAGTTTAACAGAAACCACTACGGAAATTCCTATGCTCTTATAGAAACTAAGGGCAATAAAAGAGTTGCACTACATCCTTTAGATCCAAGGAAAGTAAAAATAATTGTAGATGATGGGAAGCTTTTAAAGCACGATGCTACTTATGTCTATGAGTATGAAGAAAATAATAGGAAATACTTTTTTGAAGACAAAGAAATAATACATTTAAAGGGTGGTTTGAGTAGAAATGGTATTGTCGGAAAGTCAGTAGCGGAAGAACTTGCAGGAACAATAAAGGGAGCAGTAGAGGCACAGAAGTATTTAAACGACTTGTACAGTCGTGGGCTTACTGCTAATGCTATATTGGAGTATACTGGAGAACTTAACAAGGAAAAAAAGAAAGAGCTTGTGAGGACAATTACAGAGTTTGTAAGGGACAGAGATAATGGGAATATAGTTCCAATTCCTCTGGGAATGAAGCTTATACCGCTTGATATTAAACTCACGGATGCACAGTTTTTTGAACTTAGAAAATTCACAAGTTTACAAATAGCAGCTGCTTTTGGTCTAAAACCTAATCACTTAAATAATTATGATAAATCTTCTTACAGCAATTCAGAAATGCAGAACTTAACTTTTTTAATTGATACATTGCTTTATATTTTGAAAAAATATGAGGAAGAGTTTGACTACAAATTATTATTTAAAGACGAAGTAGAAAAGGGGTTGCATACAGAATTTAATGTTGCAACAATTTTAAGAGGCGATTTAAAATCGCAAGCTGAAGCTTTACAAAAGTATGTAAGCACTGGAATTTATACACCAAATGAGGCAAGAAGTTATGCTGGAATGCCAAAGTTTGATGGTGGCGATGTTCTTATGGTTAATGGTACTTATGTGCCAATTGATGATATAGGAAAAGCTTATGAGAAGGGTGGTGAGAAATAGTGATAAAAGTAGAAAATAAAGCTGATAAAACCACAATATATGTCAGTGGAGATATATTAGACGACGCTTGGAAAGGTTGGTCTTGGGGTGAAACTATTGAAACCTATCCTGAAGATATAAGAAATCTTTTAAAAGATGCAAATAAAAATGTAGAAGTAATTATTTCATCTGGTGGCGGAGATCTTTTTGCAGGAATGGCAATTTGCAATATGCTGCAAAGATTTAACGGACATACAAAAGCTATAATAGATGGTTTAGCAGCAAGTGCAGCTTCAATAGTTGCCTTTGGATGTGATGAAATTGAAATGCCATCTAATGCTTATCTTATGATACACAAGCCTAGTATTGGTGTGTTTGGCAATGCTGATGATTTATTGAAGTGGGCTGATACTTTAGATGAACTTCAAAAGGGACTTTTAGAAACTTATATGTCAAAGGCGGTAGAAGGGAAAACTGAAGAAGAAATTAACAATTTAATTAATAAAGAAACCTGGCTCACTGGTAAATCTGCAAGTGAGTTTTTTAATGTAAAAATTACAGAGGCAACAAGCGTAAAAAATGACTTTGGAACTTTGGTCTTAAATTACAAGCATACTCCAAGGGAATTAATTAATAATGCAGATGACGAAGATAGAAAGAAAAAAGAAATTGAAATCGCAATGGCGATAAATTAAGAAAAGAGGTAAAAAATGTTAAAAAGCGTAGAAATTAAAAACAAGATAGCAACTATTAAAAACGATATGAAAGCCCTACAAGAACAAGGGAAAGTAGATGAAGCATATGCAAAAATCGAAGTTTTAAATCAATTGAGAAAAGAACTTGGAATTGCTGAAGAAGTAGAGAAAAAAGAAGTAGAAAATACAGTGAATAATGGCACTGCTCTAGGAAATAAAAAAGAGATTGACGCAAATAAAGTATTTAACAAACTTGTAATGGGAAAATCTGTTACAGCTGAAGAAATGGAAGTCTATAATTTAGCTACTACTGGACAAATTGAACATACTGGAGAAAAGGGCGGTTATTTAGTTCCTGAAGAACAAGGTAAAACTCTAAAAGAACTTAGAAGAGCAAAGGTTGCTTTAAAGGAATTATGTAATGTGGTGCCCGTAACTACAATGTCTGGAAAGTTCCCAGTTGCTAACCAACAAAAGGGTAAGTTAATTGAATTTGATGAGTTGTCAGAAATTGGGCAAACAGATATTACTTTTAAACAACAAGATTGGGCAGTAAAGGACTATGGTGATATTATACCTGTGTCTAATACTCTACTTGAAGATACAGAATTGCCATTAATTAATATTGTTGGTTCTAATTTTACAGATAAGTCTGTTAATACTGAAAATGCTAAGATTTTAGGGGTTTTAAAGAATGCTAAAACTAAGATTGAGGGCAAGGATTACAAAGATATTATTACAGTTTTAAATACTAAGCTTGACCCTGATATTGCAAATAATGCTGTAATTATCACTAATCAATCTGGCTTTGATTATCTTGATAAGTTGGAAGATGGCAACAAGAGACCTATTTTATCAGTTGATTTAACAGATGCAACAAAGAAAGTTTTTAAAGGAAAAAGAATAATTGTATTAACTGATGAATTATTGCCAATGGATACTAAGAAATATCCTTATTATGTTGGAGATGTTAAGGAATTTGTTAACTTCTACGACAGAAAAGGTGTTGAAATTGCACGTTCAACAGAAGCAGGATTTACTAAAAACGCAACTCTTTTAAGATGTATTGAAAGATTTGATGTTAAGTCTGTTGATGAAGAGGCTGTAGTATATCTTACAATTCCAGAAACTGTTGGTGCTTAATTTGAAAGGGGGTACAATTATGACCCTTGATGATGTTAAAAAGTATCTTAGAGTAACTTATGATGATGATGACGGCTACCTTGAAAGTTTGATTAAGGTAGCTGAAGATTATCTCATAGATGGTGTTACCGATTATAAGAAAAAAATGGAGAAGGAACATTTTAGAGCAAGAGCTGAAATAGTGAAATTAGTAATTATACAAAATCTTTATGATGAAAGATACATGATGGGACAGCCTTTAGAAATGAATTACATTGTAAGGAGTATGATTACACAGCTAGAGTATGGTGATGCAAATGTTTAATCCAGGGAGAAATAAGGTCAAAGTACAATTTTTTGATAGGTCTGAAACTGTGGATACTGTTAATGATGTTGGAGAATACGACCAAAAGCCTAAGCTTATATGTACTGATTGGGTGGAACTCATTCCCACAACTGGTAGGGAGTTTTTGCAAAATCGAAAAGATGAACACGAAATGACTTATAAGTTCAAGATGAGGAGTAGAAAGGACATTGAAGTAAATGATTATGTGGAATTTAATGGCATAAAAGCTGAAATAATTTACATTGCACCATTTATTGACCCAAAAATCCAAAATAGATACATGGAAGTGGTGGTATTATGGCAGAGTTAACAGAAATTAAGGGCTTTGATAATTTTTCTGAAAAGTTAAGACTAGCAGAGAAAAAAGCTCCAGGCTTCATTATTGACAAATACGATAATGCGGCAAAAGACTTAAAGAAAAGAATAAAGAAGGTTACTCCTTATAACCCTAAGGGCAGGTATAATAGAAAGTTAAAAACAGCCAGCCAACATTTAAGGGGAAGATGGAAAGCTAACAAGACGAGAAAGGATAGGGGAGTATATCACACAGAGATATATTCAACTGCTCCACACTATCATTTAGTTGAAAGAGGACATAAAGTAGTTGGCAAGGGTAGAAAAGCAACTAAGAATGGACAAAGTTATGTTCATGGAAATTTCTTTTTTAAAAAGGAAATAGATGAACTAGCTCCTGAACTTAACGAATTGCCAGAAAAGATACTAGATGAAATATTTAATGATTTGTTTGAGGGGAAATAAATGATTAGGGGAAAAGACCTTAAAAAAGGAATTACGGCAAAGATCCACGAGAATTTTAAGGAAAAAGTAATAAATAGCGAGGCGAAACAAGACTTTAAAGAGCCTTATTTTTTTGTTTATTTTGAAACGTTTGAAAGGGAATCCTATTCAAATACTAATGACTATTTAAGTTATGGAGTAGTAGTCCAGTATCAAAAGGCGGATAAAAATGAACTTATGGAAATAGGGGACAAATTATCTGAAATTTTTAATTATAGTTTAAAAATTAATGATTTATATATTTTAATCACAAGAAATAGCTGGGAAATTGAAGAAAATACATTATTTTTTAATTTTGATTTAGGTTTCTATGTGGATAAATTGAAAAATGAAGTTGATTTTGAATTAATGAAAGATATTTTTGTTGAATATGAAAGGAGACAAAATGGCTAAATTAGGTTTACCATATCTACACATACGCTTTACGGAGCAAGGAATTGCAAGAATTGGCAGAAGTATTAGAGGAATTGTAGCTTTAGTGTTGCAGGAAAGAGAATTAAAAGGAAAGTTTGAAATATATACATCTTCTGACATACCAAAGGGACTGTCTGAAAGGAATAAGGAACAAGTTGAATTGGCACTTATAGGATACCAAAAGACACCTAAAAAAGTAATTTTAGTTGTTGAACAGTCTGAAAATGCTGATAAACCAAAATTTGATGTTACAACAGAAGCCTTTAAACTTTTGGAAACTCTTAGATGGGATTATCTAGCTGTACCCTTTGCTGATGAGGTAGACAGTGAAAAAATTGCAACTTGGATAAAGACACTTAATGACAATAAGGACAAAAGATGTAAATTTGTTGCTGCAAATGTCAATGCTGACAATAAAAAAATCATTAACTACACAATGCCAAGTGTAAGCACAGAGGAAAAAGAATACAAAACAAATGAATATACGTCAAGGATTGCAGGTCTTATTGCAGGCACACCAATGCAAATAGCTTGTACTTATGCACCATTGCCAGAATTAAAGGCTTGTACTCATTATACACAAGAGGAAATTAACCAAAAAATCGGTAAGGGCGAATTTGTATTATTAAACGATGGCGAGAAAATCAAGGTAGCAAGAGGTATTAACTCTCTTGTAACTACTAGTCAATTAGAGGGTGAATCCTTTAGAAAAATTAAGATAGTCGACATTATGGATGCAATGGCTGACGACATCCAATGGGCTGCACAAGATTCATATATTGGTAAATATGCTAACTCTTACGATAACAAGGTGCTTTTAATGTCTGCGATTTTGGGATATATGGAAATCCTTGAAAATGATGGGCTACTTGCTAAGGGTTCATCTCATGTGGAAATTAATACTGAGGCACAAAAAGCATTTTTAAAGTCTATGGGCTATCAAACAATTGACAAAAGAACAGTTGATGAAATGGATCTAAAGGAAATTAAAGAAGCTGATACAAAGGACAAGGTATTTTTAAGAGCTTATTGTAAAATTCTTGATGCTATTGAAGAAATTGAACTTGATGTAGTTATTTAAGAGGTGAGAAGATGAAAAGAGATATACAAGACGAACAAATAATTAATGGTACTTTCGGAGAGATATGGGTGGAGGACATCTATTTAGCTACTCTTACAAAATTCGAGGCTAAAGTAGCTATGACTAATGGCGATGTTTTAAGACCTAGAGACCTTTGGAAAGGGAAAAAACTCCTTGAATTAGAAGGCTCTGGCTCTTTGACAATGGGGAAATATTCTTCTATAGGGATACGACTTATGCACGATAAAATATCACAAGGAAGAACGCCAGTTGTTAAAATTATGGGTAAATTAGATGACCCTACTGCTCTTGGTGCAGAAAGAATAATGCTTAAAAATGTTACTTTTTCTGATTTAACGCTTTTTGATTTTGAACACGCAAAGGCACTAGAGGAGACTATATCTTTTAATTTTAGACATTATGAACTGTATGATTATATTGAGGAGTGAGAAAATGAACGCAGTAGAAAAACTTATGCAATTTGATGCTGGCAAATTAAAAATGCCAAAGGGAGAAGTAAAGATTAAATTAAATAAATTAGGCGGGGAAGAATTTATTTTCCCTATTCAAGCTTTAGACCCTGCAATGTCTGGAGAAATTGCTGAAGAATCCCTAGACATTACAATGAGAAAGGGCAACAGTGCTAAGGTAAATCTTATTAGATACAGAACACAATTAAGAACTATTGTGGAAGGCTGCCCTGATGTATTTAAAAATAAAGAATTACAAAAGAAATTTGGTGCAAAGACACCAAACGAGTTAGTAGAAAAGTTGATGTTATCAGGCGAGATGGACATTTTATCATCTGCTATTGAGGACTTATCTGGATATGAAGATGAGGAAAGTAAAGTAAAAAACTAATTGACTCCGACCACCATGTGCAAACTGCGTATTGGTTATATAGAAAAAAAGGTTGGAGTCCTTATAAATATCTTAAAATGCCCTATGGAGAAAAAGTAATCACTAGGGCATTTTTTTTAAAAGAAATTGAAGATTTAGAGGAAGAACAAAGAGAAATGGAGGCTTTATATGGCGAAAAGTAAAATATTTGATGCTACTTTGCGACTTGTAGACAAGTTTTCCAAACCTCTTGAAGTGATAGATAATCGTTTGACACGCTTTCAGAGCAATTATAAGCGAACTGCTGATGGTCTTTGGGCAACAGGTAAAAACCTTAATGGAATAGGAAAAACACTGACAAAAGGACTTACTGCTCCCATAGCTGCCATTGGTGCATTTAGCACTAAAGCTTGGAAGGAAGTTGATGAAGCACTTGACACCATAGCAACAAAAACTGGTGCAACTGGCAAAGACATGGATGCTTTTAAGGAGACTTTTAGTAACTTAGTGGATAAAGTGCCAGCTGACTTGCAACAAATTGGCGATGCAGTGGGAGAAGTCAACACACAATTTGGTTTAACTGGAAAAGCCTTAGAGGATGCTTCTGAACAAGTTATTAAATTTGCAGAAATCAACGGGCAGGATATATCTCAAGCATCTATACAGGCAAAACAAGCGATGGATGCAATGGGTGTAGAAGGTAAAGACCTGGATAAAGTGCTTGATGCTGTAACTAAAACTGCACAAGACACAGGGCAGGGAACTGATAAACTCTTTGATGCTCTAATTAGAGGGGCGCCGCAACTTAAAAGCTTGAAACTAGACTTTGCACAAGCGACTGCTTTAATGGGTAGTTTAGAAAAGTCTGGTATCGATACAAGCAGGACAATGTCCTATATGTCGAAGGCACAAGTCGCCTTTGCTAAAGAAGGAAAGGGAATGAGTGAAGGTCTTAAATCTTTACAAAAAGAGTTAGACGGGGCAAGTTCTGAAGCTGATAAGTTAAATATTGCAAGTAAATACTTCGGCTCAAGGGGTGCTACATTTATGCTTGATGCTATAAATCGTGGTGCTTTGGACTTTAAAGCCTTTGCTAATGCGGCGGATTTAGCCAAGGGGTCTGTAACGGCTACTTTTGATGAGACGCGGGATCCAATAGATAATTTTAAAAGATTATTTAATAGTTTAAAAGTGGCAGGTTCAGAACTCTTTGATGCATCTTCAGGAATTTGGGGTCCACTCTTAGAAAAAGCCATAGGAAAAGTGCAGCGACTTACTAAGTGGTTTAGCGGTCTATCTGACAAACAAAAACAAAACATTGTTAAATGGCTGGGTATGGCGGCGGCTATGGGCCCAATGATTATAGGATTTAGTAAAATCTTTTTTATTCTAGGTAAAGTCAATTATAAGATTTCTGATTTTTCTAAAGCCTTAAAAGATGCTGGAAGTTTTAGCAAGTTGGTAGGTAACAGTGGCTTTGGCATATTGTTTAAAAGCTTTGGAAAGCTAAATAAATCCATAGGCAAGGGTGCTAAGTCTTTAGTTAAATGGGTTGCGGGGTTTGGTCCAATGGGTTTTGTAATAATGGGAGTTGTAGCGGCAATTGTTCTTTTAATTATTAACTGGAAAAAAATAAAGCCCGTTGTAACAAGAGTAATTGCATCTGTAACAAATAGTTTTCACCACTTCAAAGAAGTATCTGGTAATGTAATTAAGAGTATCATTAAAAAAATCACTGGATTTATAGACGGTGTGAAAAACTTATTTAACAGTATTATTTCTTTTATTAAAGGTACTTTTATAAACTCTTGGAATTCCGCTTGGAATGGTGTTGTAGGAATTTTTAAAACTGTTTTTGGTGGAATAAAGAACTTTGCAAAATCCATAATGAACGGTGTTATTGACTTTATCAATCGTGGTATTGGTGGGCTTAATAATATACAAGTTCCCGATTGGGTGCCTTTAGTAGGTGGAAAAGGAATAAATATTCCGCTTATACCGAAACTTGCAAAGGGTACTAATTTTTGGAAGGGTGGTATTGTACAAATCCACGAAAAAGGTGGAGAAATTGTCGATTTGCCGAGAGGTTCTAGAGTTATGCCACATGATAAATCAGTGGCAGAAGCCTACAAGATGGGACATACTAAAAACAACAATGTTACAATTACAATTCCAAAAATAGCAGACCAAATTGTAGTAAGAGAAGAAGCTGATATTGACAAAATTATAAACGGTGTAGCAAATAAATTAAAAATTGCTAAAGAAAATAGGATTGGGGGCTTAACTTAATGGAAGTATGGTTGACACATAATGGAGATAGGTTGAGGCTCCCAATCACTCCTTTTTATAATATTGAGGAGCCACAAAATAATAATACAGAGACTTTAAACGAGGTTGGAACTATAAACTTAAAAGGGAAAAAGGGGTTAAAAACTCTTACAATTGAAAGTTTTTTCCCAAGTAAAGATTATTATTTTTTAGAATCAAGTGATGTAATTTTAGATCCTTTTTACTACGATAATAAAATTAGAAATTGGGCAAATGCCAAGGAGCCAATAAGACTGATAATAACAGAGACACCACATAATTTTGAGGTGCTGATTGATAGTTACACAAGTGGAGAGCAAGACGGAACTGGCGATTTATATTATAGTTTGGCATTAAGTGAGTATGTGAGAATAGAAGCCACAGAGTATGAGCCACCAGTAATTAATAGAACTATAAAGGCAAAGGATATTAAAAGATTTGCAGGTGTTGTATTGCCAACAATGGCTCTTTTAACTGTGGGCAAATACGATACTGTTTGGAGCATAGGTAAAAAATTAACTGGGAATGGAAAAAACGGAAAACAGCTTTTGAAACAAAGTGGTCTTAAAAAGCCTATTAGTGGAAAGGTGATAAAGCTATGAAACTAATAGCAAATAACAAGGACATTTCCCAATTTTACAATGAGATAACTTGGAGTGGCGATAAGGGACAAGCGGCTAGGCAAATGGACTTTGGTGTAGTTGTAAGTGGGACTGATAAAAATCTTCCACAAATCACAATTCCAATGAATGCAAAAACCCAGCTTATAAATGATGATGGGAAAATTCTTTTTGATGGCTTTGTTTTTTCTAAGGAAAAGTCAATAGACAATAATATAATGTCAATCACTTGCTTGGATAAATTAATTTTAGCAAATAAGAGCAAGGGAACTTTTAATTTTGAAAAGAAGACTCCAGATGCTATTGCAAAGGAAGCTTTTGGTAGCATTGCTTTAAGTGTGGGTAAAGCTGAAAGTGGAAGTCCTATTGATAGAAAATTCGACCTAGAAACAATTTATAATGTCGTTTTTACTGCCTATAAAATGGAAAATGAAAAGACAGGCAAGCCTTATATAATACGAATGAATAATGGGAATGTTGACATTGTAGAACAAGGCAAAATTGTTGCTAAGTATGTCCTTGATGGCAAGAGCAATCTTTATAATGCAACTTATGGAGAAAATTCTGAAAATGTAGTAAGCAAGGTAAAAATGTTTGATACTGAAGGTAAAGAAATAGGCGAAGTATCTAATGGTGTTGATGGTGGAATTACAGAAATCTATCGTCAAGAGAAAGACGAGGATCCACAGGCAAGGGCAAAGGGTATGTTAAAAGATATTGAAAGGACTGCAAGTGTAAGAGTTAAGGGAGATTTTGACCTAATAACTGGTAATGCAGTAATTATCAAGGAACCTTTTACTGGTTTAAATGGTAAATTTTATATTGTATCTGACAAACATACTTTTGCTAATAATTATCATGTGGTGGATTTGGAGCTTTCTTATGATAATGTCATGGAAGATATTGACACTTCTACTGATACAGAAACTGATAAGGATGATAATTCTACAAGTTTAAAAGCATCTGGAAGCACGGCACAAAAAGCGATACAAATTGGAGAAAGTGCTAAGGGTGCTAAATACAAGTGGGGCGGTACTGACCCTAAAACTGGTGTTGACTGTTCTGGATTTGTAACTTGGGCATATAAGCAAGCAGGGGGCAAAATATCAGGCAGGATAACATCGGCAGGGATAAGGAGCAATCCGCAGGCACTGGGATTTAAAGAGATACCTTTTAACGAGAGACAGCCTGGGGATGTATTATGGCAAAAGGGACATGTTGCCATGCAATATGATGCTACTAGAATTATTGAATCTGGTGGAGTTAGTAAAAGGATACTGGGATATAGCGGTGTTTGTATTAGTAATCAAAATGGCAGAACCTTTTCTAAAGCTTATAGGTATGTAGGGGGTTAAGATGCAAGAGAAAAATAATGGAGCAGCTGAAATTGTAAAACTTTTTGACCCATCACCAGAAATAGAGGTTTTACCTTACTGTGAGACTGGAGAGGTTATAAGTCCGTTGCCAAATCTAGTTATTAAAATGAGAGACATCAAGTATAAGAAAGAAAATATAAAGCTTGATGAATACTGGGTTAAAGGTCATGAAAGGGAAATAGAAATCCCAAGGGCACAATTAACAGGTAATGACAGCAGGGGGGATTCTCATGTTGAAGGTGGTTTCCCAAAGGCAAAAATTATATTTAAAGATGAGTTAAAAGCTGGCGATTTAGTGGCTTGTTTACAATCTAAAGATAAACAGACAATTTATGTAATGTTTAAAATAGCGAGGTGGTAAAGGTGGCTGAATTTTATCCTTTTATGGATCCTCAATTAGTTAAAGAAAACTTTATAGAGATACCACCTGCTAAGGAGTACGCTTATGATATGGATACTGCTAGATTTAAGACAAAAGACGGAAAAATGTATTTTGTATATGAGAATGAAGCTTTAAAAGTTAAACTCTGGAAACTATTTATGTCTGAACGTTATAGGTGGGTTGTCTTCCCTTGGTCTTATGGTCATGAATTGGAAACGTTAATAGGAAAGGCATACACGCAGGGATACGTAAACTCTGAAGCTGAAAGATATGTAAAGGAAGCTATAAAAAGAGCTTTGAAAGATTACATTATAAGGTTAGAAGAATTTAAAGTTGATTTTGATGAGGGTTTACTCTATGTAAAATTTAAGGCTATTACAATTTATGGAACTTTGGAAATGAATAATATAACAATTAGGAGGTGAGATAATGCAAGAAAAAACGCAAGAGGAATTTTTGCAAGAAATGTTGATTAATCTTAGTAATACAGAGGATAAAACTCCTAATAGTT
This sequence comes from Peptoniphilus sp. SGI.035, assembly GCF_050315115.1. Classification (NCBI taxonomy): domain Bacteria; kingdom Bacillati; phylum Bacillota; class Tissierellia; order Tissierellales; family Peptoniphilaceae; genus Peptoniphilus; species Peptoniphilus sp. SGI.035. The sequence continues at coordinate 7,230 of NZ_JBNPOJ010000011.1, read as the reverse complement.
TTAGTTATGATATATTGTCGGCAGCGGCAATAGTTTTTGAGGACTTCCAAAGAGTAATATTAGAGCTTTTTAAAAAATTTGATGTTATGAACTTAGAAGATGAAGAACTTGATGCGAGAGTTTTACAAATTGCAGGTTTAAGGAGAAAACAAGCTACACAGTCAACGGGAGAAATTACAGTTACTGGTATTCCTAAGACTGTAATACTTAAAGAAACTACTTTTTTAGCTGGTAGTGTTGAGTTTGCAATTGATAAGGATTATGTAATCCCTGAAGCTGGAAACATTAATATAAAAGTGAAATCCACTGAATACGGGGGCAGTGCTAATGTCTTGCCAAATGCTATAAACAAGTCTAATCCACAGATAGTTGGTATTAACAATATTTCTAATGCAAGGGAAATCATGAATGGTTATGACAAAGAAACAGATGATGACCTAAGGGAAAGGTATTTTGAAAAGTTATTAAATCCACCAAAGGCTGGCAATCCTGCACATTATAAATTATGGGCTACTGAAGTTGATGGGATATGGAATGCTAAGGTTTTTAGAACTTGGAAAGGCGGCGGAACTGTTAAAGTCGTTGTAATTGGATTAAACAGAAAAGCTGTTGGGTCTGAACTTATAGAAAAAGTTAGAAAACATATCTTGGAAGAAGCTCCTATAAGGTACGAAGATTTAACAGTGGAAAGTGCAACAACTAAAAAAATTAAAGTTGATGTAAAGATAAAACTTTCTCAAAATGCAAATTTAATTGAAGTTAAGCAAGCAATTAAAGAGAGAATAGAAAAATATTTTTATAGCATATCTTTTAAAGAAAATATTGTTTCCTATGCGAAAGTGGGAGCGGAAATATTAAAGGTCAATGGTGTAAGTGATTATGACGAGTTAAAGCTTAATGGAAGTATAGGAAATGTAAGTATGAAAGAAACGGAAGTGCCAGAACTTGAAAGCTTGGGGGTGATTACAAGTGAATAATATGCAAGTGGTAGAAAAAAACCGAGTGTTAAAAGAAAGTTTAATATCTAGGCAAGTTTATTGTGCTTTGGAAAACACAAAAGAGGTTGTAGCTTTTTCTTATAAAAGAATCCCAGTATATTTTACAGAGCCAATGAATGGGCAAGTGCAAAATAGCATGGATATTGAATTTCCCATTGCAAAAGAGGACTGGGGTAATATTACAAAAATTAGCTTATATGATTCTTTGACTGGTGGGAATAAGATTTGGGAAGGAACTCCAGAGGTTGTAAAAAGTATAGGGGTAGCAAGCCAATATAAAATCCCAAGAGGATATATGATAATAAGGTTGAGATAGTATGGGAAAATTAATTTTTGAATCCAGCTATGGCACAGTCAGTAAAAGAACTTGGTCTAGTCTAAGAAATAACCAGTGGCAAGATTTTGCCCTAGTATTAATGGAGATGGACCATGAATTACAAGCCAAGGGTGTAAAAGTTGATAGGGGTAAGGCTATTATGGAAACGGACACGGAATTTGAAGACGTGTCTATTTTAGTTTCTGAAATTATGGAAAAAACTTTATTGCTTGAAGATGAAACAGATATGCAAGTTGCAATCTTCGTGTCTGCTATTAACTTTTTTGAAATGCTCATGTACTTTTTACCTTGGTATGACAAGATAAATCCAACTTTTGAGCATTTATGTAGAGTGCTTGATATTAGTTTTAGGTATATCGAGGAGCAGACGGCAAGAGTTGAAAGAAATTTAAACCTTGATACTGCCATAGAGTTGTTGCCTTATTTTGAAAAAAGACTGGGAATTAAGACGGACAATGACCTTGGTTATAGACAGAGAAGAAATCAAATCCAAGCGGTTTTAAATCTTATGCACAAGCAAACTGATGAAGAAACTATAAAAGATTTATGCAAGGCTTTTTCTAATAATGATGCTGGAGTGGAAATTTACCGCACTATTAATCCCTATGTTTTTGAAATAAGATTTGTGGCAAATGGTCTACCTAACAATCTTGATGAGTTTGAGCGTATGCTTGAAATTAATATGCCAGCTGATTTGGAATGGAAATTCACTTATACTCAAAACACTTGGAAAGAGGCTACAAAAGATGTAAGATGGCGAGATTTAGAGCCTAAATCTTGGAAAGAATTTAATGAATATAAGGGGTGATGATGAGTGCAAAAAACAAAAAATTATAGTTTAAATAAGCCAGAACCTGATGATTATGTCATCGTGGGAGATTTAAACTATAACATGGATGAGATTGACAAGCTGATAAAATCTATTAACGATGCCTTAAAAGTGTTGAGCACTAATGGGGTAAGTCTTTTAGATTTGCTTAAAAAGAAAGCTGACCTAGATGATAAGAATAAGGTTTTAGTTAGCCAATTACCGGACCTTGATGTTTACAAAGATGTGTTAATGTTTGAGGCAAGGGGAAATTTTCCAAGTTCGGGAGATGTCAAAAAGTTATATATAGATAAATCTGGAGCAAAGATTTATAGATGGAATGGGTCTTCTTATATAGAGTTGTCTCCTCAACTTAAAATTGGCGAGGTAAAAAACACTGCTTTTGACGGTGCTAGGGGTAAAGCCTTAGAAGATGCTATGGCTAAGATATACACTAAACACGAAGTTGATGAGAAGTTAGCAAAATTAAAAGAAGAAATAAGTAATGACGTTATAGAGCAAATACTTATTTATAGTTAAGGAGTGATAATATGGCAAAATTAAAGTTTGATAGGGTTATTAATATAACATTGACAAATGAAGAGAGTGCTTATGTGCCTAGAGATGAAGTTTGGAAAGGCACCCTTGTTATTGAAAAAGGTTCAGAGATAAATGGTTTAATCATTCTTCCTGATAATACATCTAATCTTTGCCTGCAAGGTTCAATAACACTTGGGGGGGGGTGTTCCATTAGAAGATTTAGTAGTGGGAAAATATCTTTTACAGGAGTTGCATTTAAAGTTATTTCATAATATTTTTGTTAAGGCGGTGTCCTTAGCATGAAATTAATAAGGTTATTGAATATTCAATTACAAAAATATGAAGAAATTCAAATTCCAAGAGGAGAAATATGGAAAGTCAGTGGAGACGAAATAAATGCTGATTATGTTGGGGTGGGGAGTGTTGTAGAACGTTATCCATTACTTTTTTCTGGCGGAATGAAACTCAGAGGGATGAGTAGTGGCAGAATAACGGGATTAGCTTTTTCAAAAAATGGCACTGAACTTAAAATAAATAAAGTGCAAGATTTGACTGTATATTTGAAAAAAGACGAAACATTTACCATTCCTAAAGGAAAATTTTTTAAAGGATTGATATATGGTATGGATTTTGTCAGTGGTAATAATTTGTTAGCTTATGCTGCTGATGGATTTGTTTTAAAAACCCAAGAAAAAAATAGTAGTGGCATTATTTCAGGGATTTTATGTGAAATAAAAAGGGAGGTAGAGAATGTATAAAATTATACAATGTGGTTGTGAAATTATATGGGAGCCACTAGATAAAAATTTAGGTTTTGCAGTTGTGGAAGAAGTTACTGGTAAGAAAGGCACTGCTGAAAATCCAGTAATTGTTACGGAAGAAGAAAGAGATAAAATCATTAAACTATATGCAGAAAGAAATCACGACCCAGTCGAGAAACCAAAGGAAGAGATTAATCCAGATATAGCAAAAAAAATAGAAAAAGATTTAGAGGATTTTAAGGTGCAAACTGCTTTGGCACAAGCTGAAACCTTTGAAAAGGTTGAAAATGATAAGCTAACTTTAATGTCAGCACTTGCTGAAACTTATGAAGCTAATTTAGGAGGTAATAAATAATGGTAGCAGTATATGTATATTTAATTAAAATGGGAAAGAGAACTATTGAGACAGTTCCAACAATTTTAAGGGAAGAAGTTAAAAAGGCTTTGGAAAATGAAAAACAAAATTAGTTTAGTAGCAGCACTCTTTGTGGGTGTTTTTTTGATACTAAAAATTTTAAGGAAAGGGGATATAGATATGGATGTAGTATATGCAACACTTATCATTCATGGCAAAAGAACTTTTGCACAAGTGCCACTCTGTTTAAGAGAAAGAACTAAGAAATGTCTTGAAGATTTAGGTATGAGCGAACTTGCAACTTTGGAGAATAATTAATGGGAGGCTTAGGCTTCCCTTAATTTTTACAAAAAATGAGTTGACCTAATGGAAAATGAAAATAATTCTATGATATAATAATTTTGAGGACATACAGATGGTTCGCCCAATAATTTTATTGGGAGGTGTTACAATGGGCTTATATGAAAAAATATCTTTATTGATAGCTTTCATTAGCTTAATTGAAACCATCCTATCACTTTTTAAAAAAGATTAGGAAATAAAAAAAGAACCTACCTGTATTCGACTATGGTGTAGGTTCAATTCTATATCTGTAGGACGAACCGTCTTAAACGGTGTCCTCATTTATTAATATTATACCACAATTAAAAAAATTTAAACAGATAGTCTTCAGGCTATCTTTTTTATACTCAAAAGAAGTATTGATAAATTATGTGAAACTCATAGAACAAATTTAAAATTAATGCAAAAACACTCTTTTTAAGGGTGTTTTTTTAATGGAAGGGTGAACCAATGGAAAATGAAAAAATAACTGACCATGAGATAAGAATTGCCAAGCTTGAAGAGAATGACAAGGCACAAGACAAGCGAATTGAAATGCACGGAAAGCAAATTGATGAACAGAAGGAATTGAGCAGAAGGCAAGACTTAAATATAGAAATTATAAAAAAGGACTTGTCTAACATAGATAGGACAACAAAAAAGACTGATGACAAGTTGGATAAGCTATATAATGAAAGACTTTCAGACCAATACATTAAACCAAATGAGAGAACAAAGAGTTTTATAGATGCAATAGTAAAGGTAGCTATTGGTATTTTTATAGGTGCCTTTATATATTTTCTATTTCCGATGCTTAAATAGGAGGTGTTGACATGAGATTTTTATTTAAGCCTATATCAAATTCAAGACAGATAGGCAAAAAAAGACCTTATAGTGATATTAAGTGGATAGTAATACATTATACGGGCAATTATTCAAAGGGAGCAGATGCTATGGCTCACTTTAGATATTTGCAAAGTGCTACAAGGTATGGTTCAGCTCATTATTATGTAGATGATAAAGAGATTATACAAACTATAGGAGATAGTTTTGTGGCTTGGTCTGTGGGAGATAATCAAGGATATGGCAGGTATCTTAATGGCTGCACAAACTCAAATTCAATTAATATTGAAATGTGTGTAAATTCAGATAGCAACCAAGATAAAGTTTATAAAAACACAGTAGAGCTTACTAAAAACTTGATGGCAAAATTTAAAGTGCCTGCAAGTAAAGTATGCAGACATTATGACGTAAGCCGTAAAGATTGCCCTCACAATTTCCGTGAAAATAACTGGGCTAAGTGGTGGCAATTTAAAAAAGACATTGAAAAACCTATAGAATGGAAAATTGATTTATCTAAAGATTCAGAATTTGGAGAAATAGTATCTAAAGAAAAAGAGGAAAAAGTTATGAAAAAAGATTATAAAAATCACTGGGCAGAAAAAGAAATAGACGAAGTAAAAGAAGCTGGAATAATGAAAGGTTATGAAGATGGAAGCTTTAAACCAGATGAAAAAATTACAAGGGCTGAAGTTGCAGTAATTATTTCAAAACTTCTAAAAAAAAATTAAAAAATACGAGATATTACCAAAAGGGTAATTTTCACGTAATAGAAACAGATCCTGAAAGTATAAGAATAGAATTTGTAGCAGGAAGAGAAATGAGAGAACTGCGAAGAGAGTTTGCAATAAATGGAACTTTCTTTGACATGAAAGATCCAGGCAGTAAAAAAGGAATTTGGAAGATAGCCGTACAAGACAATCTACCGCTAGGACAAAACTCTTTTACTAACTCTTACCAAGGGACAAAAACAGGAACAATGGTATATTTAGAAAAGGGCAATGTAATTATGGATAGATTTAACAATCTTAGCGAGATACAAAAGCTAGGCAAAATAAAATGGGCAATAGGCGGTAATGCCTTATATCCAGATTATAACCTAAAACTAGAAAAAGCATTGCCAGACATATCAAGGCTTGCACCACACACAATGATGGCTTATACAAGAGATAATAAAATCTTATTGCTTATAACAAAGGAAAATAGGACACTTACAGATGCAAGAAAGGATTTACTAAAAGAATTTAACTTATATAGTGCTATAAATCTTGACGGTGGTGGTTCTACTGCTATGGTGGCAAATGGAAAAATAATTAAAGACCAAGGAAGAAAGTTAAATACAATTATTAATGTGATTTGAGGCGATAAAATGAAAAAAGAAGACTTATTAAGAAAATTAGGTAGTAGAAAATTTTGGGCTTGTGTAAGTGCAGTTATAATTGCACTAATAGCTTTTACAAATGCAGCTCCAGAAACAACAGAAAGAGTAGTTGCTTTAGTGTCAGCTATCGGTGGTCTATGCATCTATATGCTTTCAGAGGGTATTGCAGATAGCAAACCAAGTGATGTGACAAATTATATTGAGACAAAAGATTATAGAGAAGAATGAAATTTTTAAGCCTGGAGAAAAAATCTCTGGGCTTTTTTTAGTGAAAAAATTTTGGAAAAGTGTTGCTTTTACCTAATACCCGTAGTATAATATAATCAGGAGGTGAGGAAATGAGCAATAAAAAACCTAAAAAAGGTAACAAAAAAGAGCTACTAGAATTAACAATACTTTTACTCAATCTGCTAATCGCCATTATCGGATTAATAAAAGAATGTTTAAAATAGTAACTCTAAGAGAGGGAATTATCCCTCTCACCCTTTAAGGGTATTATATTACAAAATGCTCATTGAGTCAAAATGAAAAAAATAGATACGAATATAATTTTGTTAAGCTTAATTACAGGGATAAATGTGTTAAACATTTTTAAAGACTTAGGGGTTGTAGTCAACATATTAGTTATTATTTTATGTTTACTATTAATAATTAAAATTAAGGTAAAGTAAGAAGGAGTTGATAACATTGAAAGAATTAAAAACATCAGAGGCACAAAGACGGGCTACAAGGAAGTGGGAGCAAAATAATCCAGAGGCTAAGAGGTATAGCAGGAATAAAGGAAATGCAAGAACTTTTGCTAGGAAGTATGCAAAGAATTTGGAAGAGGTAGAAGAATTGGTTGATATCTTCAAGAACGAAAACCCTAATTATAAAAAATAAAAAAATA
>NZ_JBNPOJ010000010.1:0-59842 GCF_050315115.1 Peptoniphilus sp. SGI.035 | reverse complement strand
TTTTGTTTAAAATCACATAAAAAAGGCTCGCAATAGCAAGCCTTAATAAATATAATTTAAAATTATAAAGATTTTGCAATTTTTTCTGTTAAGTCAATTACTCTTTCTGTGTAACCCCATTCATTGTCATACCAAGAAATTAATTTGACCATATTTCCATTAACTGTTGTAAGAAGTGAATCGAAAATAGAAGAGTGAGTGTTTCCAATAATATCAGAAGAAACAAGTTCATCTTCAGAATATTCTAGGATTCCCTTTAATTCATTTTCAGAAGCCTTTTTAATTGCAGCGTTGATTTCTTCAACAGTTGCTTCTTTTTCAAGTTCAAAGGTTACATCCACTAGTGAACCAGTTGGAACGGGAACTCTTAGTGCAAAACCAGTTAAGATTCCCTCAACTTCAGGTATTACTTTACCAACGGCTTTTGCTGCACCAGTTGAAGTTGGAATAATATTTTCAGCACCCATTCTTGCACGTCTCATGTCCTTTTTATGAACTCCATCGTGAATGTTTTGGTCATTAGTGTATGCGTGAACTGTGGACATAAGTCCCTTCCTAATTCCAAAATTTTCTAAAATAACTTTTGTAATTGGAGCAAGACAATTTGTAGTACAGCTTGCGTTGGATACAATGTCGTGTTTTGCTGGATCGTATTTGTCATCGTTAACACCCATTACAACAGTAAGCATATCGCCCTTGCCTGGAGAAGTTAAAACAACTTTTTTTGCACCACTTGTAAGGTGTCCTCTAGCTTTGTCTTCATCTTTGAAAGCACCCGAAGAGTCGATGACAATGTCAACACCAAGTTCCTTCCAATTCATTTTGTCTGGAGTTTTCGACTCAACAAAGGTAACTTTTTTTCCATTGATAATCATTCCGTCATCGGTAAATTCAATTTCACCAGGAAATTTTCTATAAATTGAATCGAATTTAAATAGGTGAGTTCTTTCTTTTAAAGTTGTTTCTAAATTTCTGACGGCTACATGAGTAACTTCAAAGTTAACATCTTCTCTCAATGCCCAAATTCTAAGGGCATCTCTTCCAATTCTTCCAAAGCCCATTATGCCAACATTTTTTTTCATAAAAACCTCCGTTATCATTCAATGCTATACTCATTATAACACAAGTAGTAAAAAGTAAAATCTAATATTGTTTTAAAGATGAAAGGGATATCCTATTTTTAATAAATGGAAAACTTTAAAATAATTGCAGATTATTTTATAAATAAATATTAAAAACACAGAGTAAAAATCTAACAATTAGAAATTTTTAGTTATTTAAAATAGGATTTTTATTTTAGGGTATTTTTTAGGATTTTATGGCAATTAGGCAGAAAAAAAGTGAAATTCAAAATTTATTGTGATAATATATGTAAAAAGGAAGTGTCAATATGAATAGTGGTATTACAAGAGAAGATGCTTTAAAGCTTTTAAAAGAGTACAACAAAGATGAGTTTCACATTAGACATGCTCTTACTCTTGAAAGTGTAATGGGATATTTGGCTGAAGAGTACGATGCGGATAATGTAGATTTTTGGAAGATGGCAGGTCTTCTTCACGATGTTGATTATGAAAAATATCCTGAGGAGCATTTAAAAAACACTCCAGAAATTTTAAAGAGTGCTGGAGGAAGCGATGAACTTATTCACGCAATTTTATCTCACGGTTATGGTTTATGTTCAAATGTTTCGCCAGAACGTTTTATGGAGAAAGTCCTTTTTGCAACAGATGAACTAACAGGACTTATTTATGCTGCGTCACTTATGAGACCATCTAAAAGCACAAAGGACATGAATTTAAAAAGTGTGAAGAAAAAGTTTAAGGACAAAAAATTTGCAGAAGGTTGTTCTCGTGACGTTATTAAAAAGGGAGCAGAAATTTTAGGCTGGGAACTCGACGAATTAATCGAAAAAACTCTTGTTGCAATGCAAGATAGGGAAGATTTTATTGAAGAAAATTTAAAAAAGGAGATAAGTTGTTAAAAAAACAACAAAAATCCTATAAATTCGTTGATTAGAAAGTCTTGCTGTGTTAGAATTTATATGTTATAGAAATTTAAGGGAGGTAATAGTTTGCAAACTTTATTATCTATTATAATTATTGTCGCTAGCATTATTATAATAACAATAGTTGCACAAATGGAATCAGAACAAGCTGGTCTTGGAACTCTTCAAGGCGAAGAAACTACAACTTGGGGATCTCACAAGGGTTCAAGCAAAAAAGATATACAAAATAAAATTGTTATTGGTTCAAGCATCGTTTTTGCACTTGCACTTGTTATTTTAGCTGCAATCTAATTAAAATTTAAGGAGGATTAGAATGAATATTTTATATCTAGCTCCTATAGTCGGCGTTTTGGCACTTTTATTTGCTTTTTATAAGGCAAGTTTCGTGTCAAAACAAGATGCTGGCAATGAAAGAATGAAGGAAATTTCTTCTTATATTTCAGAAGGAGCTATGGCATTTTTAACAAGGGAATACAAGGCTCTTGTTGTATTTGTCATTGTACTTGCAATTATATTGGCAGTAGGACTTAAATCAATTCCAACTGCTATTTGTTTTGTTGTTGGGGCTATCTTTTCAGTAGCTGCTGGATATGTTGGTATGAAAGTTGCCACTAAGGCAAATGTTAGAACTACTAACGCAGCGTGGAAAAGTGGTCTAGGTAAAGCACTTGATGTTGCCTTTTCAGGTGGTGTCGTAATGGGAATGTGCGTTGTTGGACTTGGAATTATTGGTATTACTTGCGCATATTTCTTAACAGGTGGACAAACTGAAATTATTACAGGTTTTTCACTTGGAGCATCTTCTATTGCACTTTTTGCAAGAGTTGGTGGCGGTATCTATACTAAGGCAGCCGATGTTGGTGCCGACCTTGTAGGTAAAGTTGAAGCTGGAATTCCAGAAGACGATCCAAGAAACCCTGCTGTTATCGCTGATAACGTTGGAGACAATGTTGGTGACGTTGCTGGAATGGGCGCTGACTTATTTGAATCTTATGTAGGAGCACTTTTATCAGTTATCACTCTTGGAGTAGTAGCTTATGGAGATGATGGTGTTACCTTTGGTCTTCTTGTTGCAACAGTTGGTATTTTAGCATCAATTGTAGCTGCATTTTTTGTAAAGGGAGATAAGAATCCACAAAAAGCTCTTAATGCAGGAGAATATGTATCAGCTGCCGTTACTATGGTTGCTTCAGCAGTTTTATCAAATATAATTTTCGGAAGCTTTGCACCTTTTGCACCAGTTATCATTGGTATTGCAGTTGGTCTTATTATTTCTAAATTTACAGAATATTATACAGCTGACGATTATGCACCAGTTAAAAGAATTGGAGCAGAATCAGAAACTGGAGCTTCTACAAATATTATCGCTGGACTTTCTGTTGGTATGATGTCAACAGTAGGACCAATTATAGTAATCGCAATTGGAATTATCGCAGCTTATATTGGAGCAGGCGGAGCTGAAAATTCAATTATTGGACTTTACGGAATTTCACTAGCAGCTGTTGGTATGCTTTCAACAACTGGTATGACAATTGCCGTAGATGCTTATGGACCAATTGCTGATAATGCTGGTGGTATTGCAGAAATGTGTGAACTACCAGAAGATGTTCGTAACATAACAGACTCACTTGACTCTGTTGGTAATACAACAGCAGCAATAGGAAAGGGATTTGCAATTGGATCAGCAGCACTTACTGCCCTTGCACTTTTTGTTTCCTATATCAATGCTACTGGACTTACAGGAATTGATATTTCTAAACCAGAAGTAATCGCTGCAACATTTATAGGTGGTATGCTTCCATTTGCCTTCTCTGCACTTACTATGTCAGCAGTAGGTAATGCAGCATCAGAAATGATTGACGAAGTAAGAAGACAATTTAGAGAAATTCCTGGCATCATGGAAGGAAAGGCAACTCCTGACTATGCAAAATGTGTAGATATATCAACAGGAGCAGCATTAAAGCAAATGATCGTACCTGGACTTATCGCAGTAGTAGTTCCAATTGTAGTAGGAATTTTACTAGGAACAGAAGCACTAGGTGGACTTCAAGCAGGAGCTCTTGTAACAGGCGTATTAATGGCAATCTTTATGTCAAACGCAGGTGGAGCTTGGGATAATGCTAAGAAATACATTGAAGGTGGAGCACATGGTGGAAAAGGTTCAGAAGCTCACAAAGCAGCTGTAACTGGAGACACAGTTGGTGACCCATTCAAAGATACATCAGGACCTTCTCTTAATATCTTAATCAAACTTATTACTGTTGTATCTCTTGTATTTGCACCACTATTTGTTGCATACGGCGGACTATTCTTATAAAAAACAAATCTGTTAGAGAAATTCTCTAGCAGATTTTTTATTGCAAAATATTTTATTTTATAATAGGTAATCAATATATTGGTTAACAAGTAAGGAATATAAACACTCAAGAAATTTAGTAACAAGTTACCAAAATAAATCATTGACAAAAAATGAACCCTTGCATATTATTTAATTAAATAACATGATGAAGTACTCCAATGTTTTAATGGAGGTATTTACTAATGCGAAAAGGAATAGGAATAATATTGGTAATTATTTTTTTGTCAATATTATTAATAATATTATTAAATTTTCAAGAAAAAAGTAATAGCTATGAATTAAATGATGAGAATAGTTCCTATGTTATGAGTGAAGAAATAACAAATTTTTATATTAACAATAAAAACTCCAATGACCTTTATAGAAATGTAATCATCAGTCAAAATAATGATTTTTATGGAAAAAAGTTGAATAGTCAATTTTCTTTTACATTATTACTCGAAAAGGCTGATAAAATAAAATTTAAAGATCCTAAAGATTATAAAATAAATTTTCGATTATTAGAAGATAAAAATATTAGAGCATTTTATGAATATCAAATATTATCTGAAGATTTTGAATTGTATAAAGATTATCGAGGTATAGAACACTTTAGATTTTATTTAACTTATTCTATAAGAGAAGATTTTGGAAAATTAGAAAATAATAAATCGGATATTTACAGTTTGCATGGTGAAATAAATATAGAAGATATATGAGAACTCACCTTAGAGATAAGATGAGTTTTTTGGTATAAAAACCGCCAGCATAGCCAGCGGTTACTTTGTGATTTAAAAGTTTTTAGCAATCTATTGGGTCTAATAAATTATTTAATGTCTTTACATGAATTCCTGTGGCGTTCTTTGGTAGATATCCCTTAGCTTTGTTTCTGTAAGCTGTTGCGGCAATGTCAAGGTGAACCCAAGGTGTATTTTCTTTTACAAACTCGCCAACAAAAAGTCCTGCTGTTACAGATCCTGCTTCTCTTCCTGAAGTGTTTTTGATGTCTGCGACATCTGATTTGTTTAACTTTTTAAAGTCTTCATCATAAGGGAATGCCCAAATTTTTTCGCCTGATAGCTTTGCAGCGTCAAGGACTTCTTTATAAAATTCCTCGTCATTTGTAACAGCACCTGTGTAAACTTCGCCAAGAGCAATTGTTACTGCTCCAGTAAGAGTTGCAAGGTCGATAATTTTTTTTGCACCAAGGTCATTTGTAGCGTAGTGAACGGCGTCGGCAAGGGTAATTCTTCCTTCGGCGTCGGTGTTTGCAACTTCAATAGTAAGTCCCTTCATGGAGTCAATTACATCGCCTGATTTGTAAGATGTGCCTGAAATCATATTTTCACAAGCGGCAATAACTCCCACTACATTTACCTTTGCTTTGTTTTTTGCGAGGGCGTATATTGTACCAATTACAGTACCGGCGCCTCCCATATCGCAGTGCATATAATTCATTCCAGATGGAGTTTTAATGTTGTAGCCACCAGAATCGTAAGTTAGTCCCTTTCCAACGAGAGCGATTTTTTCGGCGTCAGAATTTTTGTACTCCATTACAATAAGTCTTGGGCGGTTAGTAGCTCCTGCAGCAACACTTAAAAAGGCCTTCATTCCCATTTTTTCAATTTCATCTTCTTCGTAAACACATACATTTACGCCGAGATTTTCTAATTTTTCAACTGCAATATTTGCAAGACTCTCAGGATAAATTACATTGGCTCTTTCATTTACAAGATTTCTTGCAAGGAAGACTCCATCCATAATATTTTCCATTTTATTTAAACCTTCGCGTAGCTTTTCTTCTGGTCCCTTAAAAGCAGAGTAGTTGACAGTGAGCTCAAAGTCTTCTTTTTTAGTTTCAACATCGGTCTTTTTTGTAAATTCATATTCGCCATGTCGAAGTCCTTCGTATGCTGCCATAATAGTTTTTCTATTGCAAATATTAAATTTTGGCATTTTTATCTCAACTTCGTGCTCTTCATTTTCTCTAAGAGTGTTTCCAAGTTTAAAGAAAATATTTCTTATGTCTTCAAGATCAATTTCATCGTCGCCAAGTCCAATAAAAACATTGGAGTCGCCGTCAATTAATGGAAGGTACAATATTTCGTTAAACTTTCCAATAAATTTTTTTGATTCCAAAAATTTTTTAAATTCATTATTTATATTTTCATTTTTCTTTATGAAGTGGACCTTTAGTCCGCCTTCTTTATACAAATTAAATTTAATCATATTTCACCTCTACATTCATTATACATGAGATTTTAAAAAGGTCTAATTTAAAAAATTATTTTTAATAGGATATTATTCTTAATAATATAAGGGAAATTAATACATTATTGTTTTTTTTAGATAAATTATGATATGATAAAACTATAAAATAATAGCATCAATTTAGTTGATAAAGTGCTGGATTGGTGTTTTTTTGGGTGGTGTTAAAATGGGTAAAGAATTAAAAGCTTCAATAATGTTATTTTTCACATCAATAATTTGGGGACTTGCCTTTGTGGCACAGGCAGTCGGCATGGATCATATAGGGCCTTTAACCTTCACTGCAGTAAGATCACTCGTGGCAATAATATTTTTATACTTAACATATGTATTTTTTAATAAGACATCAAAATCTTATAGAGAACAAAAATTTAATATGTCGAGAACTATAAAGGGCGGCATACTATGTGGTTTTGTATTTACACTAGCGATTAACCTTCAACAATTTGGTCTAGTTTATACAACTGCAGGCAAGGCAAGTTTTCTCACAGCTTTATACATAGTATTTATTCCTATTATTGGACTAATTTTTGGCAAGAGGATAAATAAAAAACTACTAATTTGTATAATTTGTGCAATGATGGGAACTTATATAATGTCAGTAAAGGAAAGTCTTAGCATAAATAGAGGCGACATAGTTACAATTATCAGTGCCCTTGTTTTTGCAATTCACATTTTAGTTCTTTCAGAATTTTCTAAGGATACAAATGCAGTTTTACTATCTCTCTTTCAATTTATGATTTGTGGAATAATATCTTTTATCGCTGCAATTATTTTTGAAGGAATAGATATTGGTGCAATTTTTAAATCCTATGTATCAATTTTATATGTAGGGATTTTGTCTTCAGGAGTTGGCTTTACAGTACAGCTTATGGCGCTAAAGGATCTCGATCCAGTAATTGCATCTATGATTAGTTCCCTTGAATCAGTCTTTGGAGCAATATTTGGTTGGATTATTCTTTCACAAAGAATGAGTGGAAGAGAAATAATTGGAGCTATAATTATTTTTATGGCAACTTTAATCGCTCAACTTCCAATTGAAGATTATTTAAGTAAAAAATTGGGGAAATATTGAAATTTTCACAAGAATTTTATATTAATTAAAAAACATTTCACATTAATGATATATAATGTTTGAGAGGTGAAGGTATGTCACTATTTAAAAAATTTTTTGAAAAGGCTGGCAAAAAATTAATTACAATCGACGGAGAGTATGGCAGTGGTGCAAATGAAATTGCAAAGAAAGTTGCCGATAAATTAGGTTACGAGTTTTTCGACGAAAAATTAATTGAACTTATGAGCCTTGAAGGAAAAGTAAAGCCTGACGAAGTAAAAAAAGATGATTCCTTTTTACAGGGGACTATTTACGATTTGTATAAACAAAATTATTCCTATTCACAAGAGGACATTGCGACTAATGACGCAGCCTTTCTCTTAGATTCAAGAACTATAAGGGAAATTGCAAAAAGTAAAAAAGCAGTAATTTTTGGAAAATGCAGTGATTTTGTATTGGAGGATTTCCCCAAACTTTCTGTATTTATTTACGCATCTAGCGAATTTAAGGAAGAGCGAATTTTAAATACTTATAATGTAAAAAAGGACAAGCTTGAACTAAAGCTAGAGCGTGAAAACAGTAGAAGGTCAAATCACTACGGCAGAAATACAGGGAAAACTTGGGGAGAAAGATCAAATTACGACATCTTAATTAATTCATCAGCTTTCGACTTTGAGAGCATCACAAATTTAATAGTAGATATGTCAAGAAATAAAAAATAAAATTAATTTAATCCCGACGAGAGTTGGGATTTTTTGTTTTATTAGCTTTTATAGTGTAAAATACTATGAGGTGATTTAATGAATAATGATTTGATTATAGAAAAAGTTATAAAAAATGTTGGCGTGATTTATCTAAATAGACCAGAGAAGATAAATGCGCTAAACTTTGGAATGATAAATAAAATTCAAGAAATTTTAGAAAAATGGGAAAAGGACGAAAATATTAGAGCAGTTCTCTTTGACACTTTAACTAAAAAAGGACTTTGTTCAGGTGGTGATTTAAAGGAGCTTTATATCGACTATCTAAATAACGACAAGTGCAAAGTTAAAAATAAATTTATCGCCACTGAATTTGAGATGGATAAGTACATCGCTTCCTACAAAAAACCAATTGTGAGCCATTGGACTGGCGTTGTCATGGGTGGCGGCATTGGCCTTAGCATAAATTCAGATTTAATAATTTCAGATGAGAGTGTAATCTGGGCTATGCCTGAAACTAGTCTTGGATTTGTGCCAGATGTGGGAGTTTGTAGTTTTATCTCCACTTTGCCACAAGCTTTGGGTCAATATGTTGGGTTAACGGGTTCTAGCTTAGAATCTTCTGATTTAGTAAAGTATAATTTTGCAGATCTTTATATAAATTCAAGGGACTATAAAAAATTAATCGAAAAGCTTTTTGAGCTTTCAGAAATTTATAGTGGAAAAGAGTTAATAAAAGAATTAAAAAATGAAGGCGAAAAATATAAATTAGAGCCAGGAGAAACTTCCATAACTAAGAATTTAGAAAAAATTGAGAAATATTTTTCAAAGGAAAGTGTAGTTGAAATTTATAAAAGTTTGGAAAATAACTTAGATGATGATTTTGCAAGAAAAACCTATGAGACATTAAAAGAAAAGTCCCAACTCATGCTTGCTGTGCAATTTGAAAAGTATTTTGTATGTAAAAATTTAAGTTATGAGGAAACAGTGGATCTTGACCTTAAAATTTTAAATTATTCATTGGAAATTGGCGAGATGCAAGAGGGAGTAAGGTCAAAAGTTATAGACAAGAATAGCAAGCCAAATTGGAGCGTGAAGTCCATAGAAGATGTAAATATGGACGAAGTAAAAAAAATTACTTGGACTGAAAAAAACATATAGCGAAACAAAAAACTCATAAGTACAAATTTTTAATAAAAATACCCTCCTTACTGGTTTTTCCAGTAAAGAGGGTACATATCATCGTGGGAATGCCCTTTTCATTTCAAAGAATTGTCCTTTGTAACATTTATTTTGTATTCACTTAAAACTGTATCGGCCAATAGAATTTCTTCGATTGCCCTTTTAGCTTCTTCATCAGCTTGACTTAATAAACCCTTTTCTATTACCTTATATTCAATATCTTTCTTTTGGTCTTTGGCAAAATTATTGTAATCTTCGATGTCAATTCTGTTAAAAATAGATTCTCTTTCATCAAAAACTTTTAGCGAATCTTCGTAAATTTCGTGACTTAAAATTTTTGCAGGTGGAATTTTTATTTCAATACTTTTATTGCTAAGGGAAATTTTCATTTTTTCAAGGTCTATCCCTGCGTTTATAACTCCATCATAGGAGACTATAAACTTTTTGGATGTAAAGGGAATTTTGTAGCCGTAAAAAGTATTTTGATTTTCAAATTGACCCATATTTGTGTAGTGATATTTAAGAGTAGTAAGTTCTTTAGCTGACATTATTTTATTAGCAATTAAACTAGCAGTAATACTTGGTTTCATTTCACTTTTCATAGTTTTTTTGCCGGCAAAAAATGTGGCAGTAAGTGCAATGGCAAGAAGTAATACTAATATAATTAATTTTTTTAATTTTTTCATAAACTCTCCTCTTTCACAAAGATTATAACATAAAAAATTTTTAAAAAAGGCTAAAAATTTATCATCTCTTACATTTTTCTGTTATAATCACAAGTTCTTTGATATAATTAGTCTAAAAGATATGGAGGAAGATGTTAATGGACGATGGCGCCTTGTGGGCTAAGCTCATATTAATCGCAATACTTACAAGTATAAACGCATTTTTTGCGTCAGCTGAAATGGCAATGGTTTCAGTGAATAACAACAAAATCAAAGAAATGGCAGAAGAAGGAGACAAAAGGGCGAAGACACTTATGTCAATCTCAGCTGATCAAACAAGATTTTTGTCCACAATACAAGTGGCAATAACTCTTGCAGGATTTTTCTCATCTGGTTCTGCAGCAACAAGTATTTCACAAGTTTTTGGAGTATTCTTGAGAGAAAAGGGAATACCCTATGGGAACACAGTGTCCTTTATTTTTGTTACACTTTTACTATCCTATATAACGCTTGTGTTTGGGGAGCTTGTGCCAAAGAGAATTGCACTTCAAAATTCAGAAAAAGTTGCACTAAAAGCGAGCAGTATAATTGCATTTGCGTCAAAAATATTTTATCCCTTTGTAAAATTGCTATCACTGTCGACGGTGTTAGTATTAAAAATTATGGGAAAATATTCAGAGGATGTTGAAGAAAAAATTTCGGAAGAAGAGTTAAAATCCTATATAAAAGTATCGACTCAGCAAGGAGTAATAAACTCAGCTGGTGAAGAAATGATAGTAAATATAATGGACTTTGATGATAAATTGGCTTATGAAGTAATGACGCCAAGGACATCAATTTACATGGTGGATTATGACGAATTTACCACAGATACAGTCGAAGAAATACTAAAAAAAGGTTATTCTAGGATGCCCGTCTTTAGAGAAAACACAGACAATATTCTTGGAACAGTTTACATCAAAGACCTTTTCGTAGAATATGCAAAAAATGATTATAAATCAATTAACCTAGATAATTGCATAAAGTCGCCTTACTTTGTGCCTGAAACAAAAAAAATAGATATGCTTTTAAAGGAATTGCAGTCCTCAAAAAATTATGTAGCAATATTAATTGACGAGTATGGCGGATTTTCAGGCATGGTAACAGTGGAAGACATAGTAGAAGAAATTGTCGGTGAAATAGAAGATGAATATGACAAAAATATTCGCAGCGTGGAAAAAATTTCAGAAAACGAATATATAGTAGATGGAGCTATGGATATAGAAGATATAAACGATGCAATAGGCACATCACTTTATTCAGAAAATCACGAAACAATTTCAGGACTAATTATAGAAAAACTTGGATTCATACCAGAAGAAAATGAAAAGAAAAAACTTAGCGTAAAAACATCGGGCTGTATCCTCACAGAATTAGCAGTAGCCGAAAAAAGAATAATAAAGGCAAGCATAAAAATTATTCCAGAAGAACAAGAAGAAGCAAAAAAAGAATATAAAGAGTTTAACTCATAAACAAAAAGACAGGGCAGCCTGTCTTATTTTATTGATGGAATTAAATAGCTGTGTTAAAAATATTAAATAAATAGCTTTACAAATTTCTATAAGAAAGTAAAATGTGTTACAATTTAAAAGTAAGGCATTGCTATTACTAATGTTTTTTCACATTAGCAGCAATGACCTATTATATTTAAGTAGAAGTTTAAATAGACATTTAGAAAAAATATAAAGGAGGAAATAAAATGAATAGAGAAAATGCAATCGACATTTTAAGTGATTTAATTAAAATTAAAACTGTGAATGGCAATGAACTTGAGGTAGCAAATTACCTAAAGGATTTACTTCTCAAAAATGGAATTCAATCTAAACTCGTTAAGTTTGCAGAGAATAGGGCCAACCTCATCGCAGAAATAGAAAATGGTCCAGGAAAAACTTTAGTTTTAAGTGGGCATATGGATGTGGTATCTCCAGGAGATGAATCTCAGTGGACATTTCATCCTTTTGAAGCCCATATTGAAGACGACGTGATTTGGGGCAGAGGTACATCTGATATGAAATCAGGGTTAGCGGCACTTACAATTGCTTTTATTGAAACTGCTAAGGAAAAGAATTTTTCTGGTAAAATCAAACTGATTGCAACTGTGGGAGAAGAAATAGGAGAACTTGGTGCCGAGCAACTTACTGACCTTGGTTATGTCGAGGATGTCGATGCAATTTTAATCGCAGAGCCATGTAATTTAGGAGTTGTATATGCTCATAAGGGATCACTTAATTATAAGGTAAGTTCAAAGGGTGTTGCAGCTCATTCCTCTACACCAGAGATAGGCAAAAATGCAGTTGAACACTTAAATAGAGCAATGAGTGAGATAAGTAAGCACTTTGAAAAGAGGGCAGAAGATTTCTCAAATGAAATGCTTGGAAAAATGACACATAGCATCACAGTTGTAGAGGGAGGGACACAGGTCAATTCTATACCTGATTTTGCAGAATTTGAGGCAAATGTGAGAACAATACCGGAATTAAAAAATCAACAGATCATTGAAGAAATTCAAGAGATTCTTGCAAGACTAAATAAAGAAAAAGACTTTGAACTTAATATGGAGGTAACAGCAAATCAGTCTCCTGTTCAGTCAGATGCAAATTCCAAGTTAGTCAAGACAATCATCGATGTTGTAAAGGAGATGCCAGATCTTTTGCCAATGAATTTAATGAAATCTATGGGAGAAGTGCTGGGCAAAGATTTGAGGGAAACCCTTGATGTATCTTTTTCTGAAATTAAACCTATGGCAGTTGCTGGAACAACAGATGCAGCTCAGTTTATGAAAGATAGATCAGACATAGAACTTGCCGTTTATGGACCGGGTATGCCAATGCTTAATCATAAAATAGATGAAAGACTTCCATTAAAACAATATATAGATTTCATTGAAGCTTATATAAGAATTATTGATAATTATATGAATGTTTAATTCTTTTAAAAAATAAATTTTTTGTGAAATTTATCTTTAAGAATAAAGGCAAATGAAAGAGAGAAATACTTGATAAATTTCATTATGTACTAATACTAGTATATAAACTAAAAATATATTAAAAAAGGCTATGGAAACATCCATGGCCTTAATTTTAGCATAAAACTTATATAAAATAGTTTTGATTCAAATTTTTTTATTTTATAAAAAAGGGCAGAAAAAATGCCGAGTTTTCTCGGCGTTTAAAAGGAAATTAATTAAAAAAGTGTATTAAATAATCTGTTATTAGTTTAGCATAATAAAT
This sequence comes from Peptoniphilus sp. SGI.035, assembly GCF_050315115.1. NCBI lineage: Bacteria > Bacillati > Bacillota > Tissierellia > Tissierellales > Peptoniphilaceae > Peptoniphilus > Peptoniphilus sp. SGI.035. The sequence continues at coordinate 46,360 of NZ_JBNPOJ010000010.1, read as the reverse complement.
TTATAAATACAAGAAAAATTTTAAAAATTTTACTAGTTTCACGCTTTAATTTAATTTAAAAGTCAAAGTTGATATAATGTAAAAAGAGAGAATACAAACGAATGAGGGAATAAATGTCAAAAATAATAGATTTCAATCTCTATCCAATTATGATAGCATTAAAAAATCTTTTAAAGGATAAGAGTACTAAAAAAAATATAATATGGGCGACAAATATCTTTGAACATCTGGGCAGAGAATTTGACGACAAAAGAGAAATCACAGACCACATATTTAAAAATGGATTTCGCCTCATGCCGAGAGTAGAAAAAAGTGAAGAAGCACAACTGAACCGCACGAGAAAAAGGGCGGAAGTATTTACACCAGGCTGGATAGTAAATGAAATGAACAATTATCTCGATGAAGAATGGTTTGGGAGAAAAAATGTATTTAACATAGAGAGAGGCGAGAGTTGGGAAACAGTGACAGAAAAAATTAATTTTCCAAAAGACAAAAATTGGGAAAAATATATTTTGTCGAGAAGGCTTGAGATAACTTGTGGAGAAGCGCCCTATCTAGTTTCAAGATATGATGTGTCCACTGGAGAAAAAATTGAAATAATAAATCGAATAGGGATTCTCGACAGAAAACTAAGAATAGTAAATGAAAACACTTTTACCAAAGAAGAATGGATTAAGTGGGCGATAAAGGCAGTAGAAAGCACCTATGGATTTGAATATCAAGGGGACAATTTACTAATTGCCAGGATCAATATTTTAATGACCTTTGTGGAATATTTTGAAGACAGGTGGAAGGAAGAAGTAGACAAAAAAACCTTGCGTCATCTTGCCAATATTATTTCTTGGAATATTTGGCAAATGGATGGACTGACAGACATGGTTCCCTTTGGGGCAGTCAAGGAAGACATAAGGCAGATGAACTTTTTTGACCTCTTAAGTGGAGGCATGGAAGAAGAGGATGGAGAAGAGAGCATTTACTGTAGAATTAGAAATTGGCGAGAAGACTCGTCTAAGTTATTTACAGACTATAAGGAGCATATAATGAAAAAATTTGATTTTGTAATTGGCAATCCACCTTATCAAGATAAAGCAATTGGTACAAGTACAAGCGATGATCCAATATATCATTTATTTATGGATCAATCATTTAGAATAGCAAGTAAAGCGTGTTTTATTACCCCTGCGAGATTTTTATTTAATGCTGGAAAAACTCCGAAAAATTGGAATAAAAAGATGCTAAACGATGAACATTTTAAAGTTGAAAAATTTATTCAAAAGTCTAGTGATGTTTTTAGAAATACAGATATTAAAGGTGGAGTAGCAATAACATATCGTGATAAAAGCAAAAACTTCGGAGCGATAGGTACATTTACAAGTTTTGATGAACTAAATTCAATTAGAAATAAAGTAGTAAAAAATGACGAATTTGTAGACATAATGGGAATAATTAATAATCAAAGTAAATTTAATCTAGATGTTTTGTATGAAGATTTTCCTAAATATAGATCTATTATAGGTAGCGATGGTAGAGATAAAAGATTGCGCCAAATAATAATGGAAAGATTAGAGGAAATATTTACAGAAAATAAAGCTGATGAAGAGTCTTATAAAATTTTAGGACTAATTAATAAGAAAAGGGCTTACAGATATGTTCCCAAAAAGTATATCGAAGACAATGAAGTAATTAACAAATATAAAGTATTACTACCTAGTGCAAATGGTAGTGGAGCAATTGGTGAAGTTTTAAGCACACCCCTAATCGGGGAACCCCTAATCGGGTATACTCAAACCTTTATTGCTATTGGATTATTTGATAATGAAATAGAGGCTGAAAATTGTTTGAAATATATTAAATCGAAATTCGCAAGAACGATGCTGGGAATTTTAAAAATTACTCAAGGCAACAACAGAGATACTTGGGCTAATGTCCCTATGCAAGACTTTACCAATAAGTCTGACATTGACTGGTCTAAGTCTATTCCTGAAATCGACAGGCAATTGTATGCAAAATATAAATTAAGCCAAGAAGAAATTGATTTTATAGAAAAAAATGTTAAGGAGATGGAATAAGTATGATTAATGTTAATACTACTAGAGAAGTCATACCACAATGTTATGCCTACACCACTCCTTGCGTTTCCTACCACAAGGGCTGGACTAAAATTGGTTTTACTGAAAGAGATGTTGAGACAAGAATTAGGGAGCAAACTCAAACTGCTGGCATTAAGTACGATTTGAAGTGGCACAAGAATGCCCTTTATGAGGGAAGTTATGAGACTTTTACTGACAAGGAATTTCACGGTTATTTAAATAAACTTGGAGTAAAGAGACAGACTGGTACTGAATGGTTCGAGATTGAGCCCAATCTTGCCAAAAATTATTTTAATGATTTTAGGGAGAACAAGGGGGTCCTTGAGTCCAATGAAGACCCAATACCCTATGCACTGCGCAGTGAGCAAGATGATGCTGTAGAAAAGACAATTGAATATTTTAAAAATAATTTGCATGGGGAATTTTTGTGGAATGCCAAGCCAAGGTTTGGCAAGACTATTTCTGCCTATGACTTGTGCATGAAGATGGGCTTCAAAAATATTTTGATTGTTACTAACAGACCTGCCATTGCCAATTCTTGGTATGAAGATTATCTTAAATTTGTTGGTGCAAATTCTGGTTATTATTTTGTCAGCCATGTCGCTGCTCTCAAGGGCAAAAAACATGTCATTACTAGAGAAAAATTTTTGAATTTAGATATTGACAAGGTAAGGGGCTCTATTGAGTTTGTCAGTCTTCAAGATATCAAGGGCTCTAAATATTTTGGCGGGGACCCCAACCTAGACAAGCTAAAGGAACTTAGCAACAGGCGAGATGAAAAGGGAAATAGGATTGGAATTTTGTGGGATATTTTAATTATTGATGAGGCCCACGAAGGTGTCGATACTTACAAGACAGATATTGCCTTTGATAATATTGACAGAAATTATACTCTTCATCTTTCTGGCACGCCCTTTAAGGCTCTTGCCAATGACAAGTTCCCCCAAGATGCCATTTACAACTGGACCTATGCTGATGAGCAAAGGGCAAAGAGGGATTGGGATGTTTCAAGTGAAGAGGAAAATCCTTATTATCCTCTTCCAAAATTAAATCTTTTTACTTATCAAATGTCAGAAATTGTTAGGGATAATATAAAAGAGGGCATAGAAATTGATGGCGAGTGGGAAAATTATGCCTTTGATTTAAATGAATTTTTTAAAACTCGAGAAAATGGAAAATTTTATTATGAGAGTGATGTTGATAAATTTTTAGATGCCTTGACTTCTATGGAGAAGTTTCCTTTTTCTACGCCTGAACTTAGGAAGGAATTAAAGCATACTTTTTGGCTCATGGATAGGGTTGATTCTGCCAAGGCTATGGGCAAAAAGCTTAAAGAAAATCCTGTCTTTAGGGATTATGAAATTGTAATTGCTGCTGGCGATGGAAAGCTTGATGATGAGGAAGAGACTGAAAAGTCCTATGACAAGGTTGTAAAGGCTATAAGGGGAAATGACAAGACTATAACTATTTCTGTTGGTCAACTTACTACGGGCATTACAATTCCAGAGTGGACGGGTGTCTTAATGCTAAGCAATGTGAAGAGTCCTTCTCTTTATATGCAGGCTGCCTTTAGAGCACAAAATCCATGTCTTTTTGTGGAAGATGGAAAGACTCTTAGAAAAGAAAATGCCTATGTCTTTGATTTTGATCCTGCGAGAACTTTAACTATTTTTGAAGAGTTTGCCAATGACCTTTCTTCTGAAACTTCACGGGGTAGGGGCGATTCTGAAAAGAGAAAGTCTCAGGTTAAAGAACTCTTGAATTTCTTCCCAGTTTACGGCGAAGATGAAAAGGGTGAGATGATTCCTCTTGATGCTGAAAAAGTTTTGATTACGCCACGAAGGATTTATGCCAAGGAAGTTGTCAACTGTGGGTTTATGTCAAACTTCTTATTTAAAAACATCTCAAATATTTTTGGTGCTCCAGAGGCTGTTAAGAATATTATCGACAAGATGGACAAGGGTCGAGACTTTAAGCCTATTGATATTAATGAGAATATTGCTGATGACTTAGATCTTGATGAAAATGGAGAGGTAAATATTCCTGATGAAAAAATTATCGGCAGGTCAAGGGAAATTTTTGGCAAAAAGATATATGATGATGTAAAAAACAGTGTTGAAGATGTTATTTTTGTTCCTGCTAGGGAAGGAACTTTGACCTTTAAAGATGAGAAAAATGATATTGAGGTCTTGAAGAAGGCTTATGCTGAGCCGAGAAATAGTATTTTAATTGATGCTGTTAAGGCTGATTATGGTAGTGAAATCCAAAAGTCAACTGTTAGGAGCATTGAAAATAAGCTCAAAGATTCTACTGAAAAGATAATCCAAAAGGAATACAGCAATTGGAAAATTGAGGATAGCTTAATTAATTCAGAGAAGAATAAGAAAATTAAAGAGGCCAAAAGTTCCGCTGATGTTACAAAAATAAATGAAGAGTATGACAAGAAGATAGAACTAAACAATGAAAAGATGCTAGATGAAATTAAAAAGAAAATGGCAGATGCAGACTTGTTAAGGGGTTCTACTGAAACTATTACTCGTGAAGTGGAAACTGAAAAGAAGAGAGAGGAAAAGAAGGGCAAGGAAGACGAGATTAGGGATAATCTTAGGGGCTTTGCCAGAACAATTCCTTCATTCTTGATGGCTTATGGCTCTGAGGAAACTAATCTTATGAATTTTGATAAAATAATTCCTAATGATGTTTTTATAGAAGTGACAAGTATTTCTCTCGATGAATTTAGATTTTTGCGTGACGGCGGAAAATATTTTAACGAGACAAGCGGTAAAGAAGAAGATTTTAAGGGGCATTTATTTGACGAAATTGTTTTTGACGACGCTGTTAAAGAGTTTTTGAACAAAAAGAGAGAACTTGCAAATTATTTTGATGAGAATAATAAAAAAGATATCTTTGACTATATTCCATCACAAAAAACTAATCAAATTTTTACGCCGAAGAAAATTGTAATTGAAATGGTGGATTATTTGGAAAAGGAAAATCCTGGCTGCTTTGACAATCCAGACAAGACTTTTATTGACTTATACATGAAGTCTGGTCTTTATATTACTGAAATAGTGAAGAGACTTTATAGAAGCGACAAGATGAAGGAAATTTATCCTGACCCTAGTGAGAGGCTTAATCATATTTTTGCAAGGCAAGTCTATGGTCTAGCGCCGACGGAAATTATTTACAAGATAGCCACAAATTATATTTTAGGATTTAATGATGACATAAAAATAGAAAAGCATAATTTGAAAAAATTAGATTCTCTGAAATATGCTAAAAAGGGAAATTTAGAAAAGAAATTGGACGAGATATTTGAATAAATTTTTTAAACTGTCAGTTATTTCTGGCAGTTTTATTTTTGAGAAAATTTTTTAAAAAAATAATTAGCAGAGTACTTGCAAGAGTGCTAATGATGTTGTATAATGGAATAGTCAAAGATAGTCAAATAATTTTGATATAGCTGACAAAATTTTAAATTTAAAATTATTCATTTAATTTATAATTTATGTCCCTTTGCTTTTAATTTGGATATAATTATGTTGATAGTTAAATGAGTTTATATAGATTATGAGGAGGTTAATTTTGAAATACAAAGATTATTATGAAATCCTTGGAGTTTCTAAAGATGCAGATGAAAAGGAGATAAAGAGCGCCTACAGAAAATTGGCTAAAAAATATCACCCAGATCTTCACCAAGGCGACGATGCCGCTGCTGAAAAGTTTAAGGAAGTTTCAGAGGCTTATGAGGTTTTATCTGACAAGGATAAGAGAAAAAAATATGATACTTTTGGCTCTAATTATGATTTTAGTTCAGGTTATGATTTCGATCCTTCTCAATATGGTTACACATACACTACTGGAGGAAGTGGAGCAGATTTTTCTGATTTCTTCGAAACTATTTTTGGTTCTTCTAGATCTGGAGGCAATTTCTCTGGTGGTTTCAATATAAATGACATCTTCGGAGATTTGTCTGGAAAGGGAAGAAGAACATCAAATAAGAGTAGAAATAAGTTTGAGTCTGAACTTTCTATTTCCATTAAAGATGCCTATGAAGGCACTACGAAAAATGTGAGCTTGACATATAACAAAAAGGAATATCAAGTTGCTGTCAAAATTCCTAAGGGAATAACTCGTGGCAAGAAGATTAAGGTCAAAGGCGAGAAGTTTGGTCTTCCTGGCGATATTTTATTTAAGATAAATATTCGTGATGAGAAAGACCTTATCCTCGATGGGCTTGACATTACTAAAACTCAAAATATTTATCCATGGGATGCGGCTCTTGGCAGCAGTCAAACTGTGGAAACTTTAAGTGGTAAATTAAAATTAAGAATCCCAGAAAATTTTGTTGGAGGAAATAAAATGAGAATTCCTTCAAAGGGTTTTAAAGATTTAAAGGGAAATGTGGGAGATCTTTACATCACTTTTAACATCGTAAATCCTAAGAATTTATCTGAGAAAGAAATAAAATTATATAAGGAATTACAAAATTTAAGCAAATAATAAAAAATGAGGTGTTTTTATGAATTTTGAAAAATTTACTCAAAAATCCCTTGAAGCCGTTCAAGGAGCATATAATATTGCAAAGGAATACGGCAATCCTGAGGTAAAAGAAATTCACATCAACTACGCCCTTTTAAATGACAAAGAGGGACTTATTCCAAGAGTCTTGACATATATGGATAAAAACCCCGACATGATAAAGGCGGATGTCTTAAAGGTTATTGAAAGGCTGCCAAAACAATCAGGTGCTGAGGTTTATGCGGACTCTTCTTATAGAGAACTTTTCCAAAAGGCAGAAGATTTTATGAAAAAAATGGGCGACGAATACCTTTCTGTTGAGCATATTTACCTTGCTTTATTAAATATGAAGGGAAAGGATTCTTCTTCTATTTTCAACAAGTATAAAATTGATGCAGATGGATTTTTAAATGCTCTAAAAAAAATTAGGGGCAATCAACACGTTACCACAGATAATCCTGAAGGAACTTATGATGCACTAAAAAAATATGGTCAAGATTTAACTGAACTTGCAAGAGAGGGCAAACTAGATCCAGTAATTGGTCGTGACGAAGAAGTGCGTAATGTTATTAGAATTCTTTCTCGTAGGACTAAGAACAATCCAGTTTTAATAGGCCCTCCTGGAGTTGGTAAAACGGCAATTGCAGGTGGTCTTGCGCAAAGAATTGTGTCTGAAGATGTACCAGAAGGTCTTAAAAATAAAACTGTCTTTTCATTAGACATGGGTGCACTTATAGCAGGGGCAAAATACCGTGGCGAGTTTGAAGAGAGATTAAAAGCTGTTTTAAATGAAGTGAAAAAGTCTGATGGAAATATTATTTTATTCATCGATGAAATTCACAATATTGTTGGAGCAGGAAAAACTGATGGAGCAATGGACGCATCAAATTTGTTAAAACCAATGCTTGCTCGTGGAGAATTGCACGCAATTGGTGCAACAACTCTTGATGAATACAGAAAGTATATTGAAAAGGACCCTGCACTTGAAAGAAGATTCCAAAAAGTTTTGGTTAAAGAACCAACTGTGGAAGATACAATTGCAATCCTCCGTGGATTAAAGGATAAATACGAAATTTATCACGGAATAAGAATTTCTGACTCGGCAGTAATTGCAGCGGCAACGCTATCTGATAGATATATTACAGATAGATTTTTGCCAGACAAGGCCATTGACTTAATGGATGAAGCTTGTGCAATGTTAAGGACAGAAATTGATTCGATGCCGACAGAAATTGATGAAGTAAGAAGAAAAATTTTGCAACTTGAAATTGAAAATCAAGCTTTAAAAAAGGAAACTGACGAGGCAAGTTTAGAAAGACTTAAAAAACTTCAAGGCGAACTTTCCGAAGAAAAGGCTGAATTTGATAGATTAAAATCAAAATGGGAAGCTGAAAAGAAGGAACTTGACTCTACAAAAGACATCAAGAAACAAATTGAAGATACTAATCATGCAATTGAAGAAGCCGAAAGGAATTACGATTTAGAAAAACTTTCTGAATTAAAATATGGCGTTCTTCCAAAATTAAAGGAAGAATTAAAGAAGAGAGAGTCATCAACTAAAGACGAATCTTCCATGGTAAAGGAAGAAGTTACAGAAGATGAAATTGCCTATGTAGTAAGTAGATGGACTGGCATACCAGTTGAAAAGCTAAATAAGACTGAGAGAGAAAAACTTCTCAACTTGGAAGATATTCTCCACAAGAGAGTAATTGGTCAAGATAAGGCTATTGAAGTTGTGTCTGATGCTGTACTAAGGGCAAGAGCAGGATTAAAGGATAGAAACAAACCAATTGGGTCCTTTATATTCTTGGGGCCAACTGGAGTTGGAAAGACAGAAACAGCAAAGGCTCTTACAGAAACACTTTTCGACGATGAAAGAAACTTAATTAGAATAGATATGTCTGAGTACATGGAGAAACACTCTGTGTCAAGACTTGTAGGTTCTCCTCCAGGATATGTTGGTTACGATGAAGGCGGACAGCTTACGGAAGCGGTTAGAAGAAAACCTTATTCAGTAATTTTATTTGATGAAATTGAAAAGGCACATCCAGATGTATTTAATATTCTTTTACAAGTTTTAGACGATGGAAGACTTACTGATAACCAAGGAAGGACTGTGGACTTTAAAAACACAGTAATTATTATGACTTCAAACATTGGCTCACACTTCTTAATCGACGGAATTGGAGAAGATGGACAAATAACTGAAGATGCAAGGGAAAATGTAATGCGAGATCTTCGTGCTTCCTTTAGACCAGAATTTTTAAATAGAGTTGACGAAATAGTTTTATTTAAACCACTTCAAAGAGATGAAATTTACAATATTATTAAACAAAGCATTAAAGAAGTTGAAAGAAAGCTTCAAGATAGAGATATTAAAATCGAAGTTACAGATGCTGCCCTTGAATTTATTTTGAACGCATCTTTTAGTCCACAATATGGAGCAAGACCAGTTAAGAGATATATTGGTCACACTCTTGAAACAAAAATTTCAAAGATGATAATAAAGGGCGATGTAATGGATGGCAATACAATTATAGTTGATGTTTATGCAGATGATTTATCTGTAAGAGTTAAATAAGATTTAAAGACTTGCTATTCTTAGCAGGTCTTTTTATGTCGATAGTATTACGAATATTAAGATAATATTAAATAAGCTGAAATTATGCCCTTTATCACTTTTTTATCACAAAAAAGATTTAAACTCAGTAATATAATGTAATATAATACAAAATAGTATTTTATTTAGGAGGAAATTTAATGAAACCATATAGTAAAAAGTATTTAACACTTGCACTAGCAGGAGTTCTAGTATCGTCAATGCCAGTATCTGCTTTTGCAAATGGAGGAGCACCAGCAGCATCAGCACCTGCATCAACAACAGCAGAATCTCCAGCAGCACCAGCACCAGCACCAGATCAAGCACAACCAGGAACACAAAAAGAAGACGCTGAAAAGAAAGCAAAAGAAGACGCTGAAAAGAAAGCAAGAGAAGAATTAGAAAAAGCAAAAGAAGACGCTAAAAAAGCAAAAGAAGAAGCGGATAGATTAAAAAAAGAAAAAGAAGAAGCTGAAAGAAAAAGAAGATACGAAACTCTTTCACTTTCAAGCGTGAGATATGATGGAACATATTTGTCAGGTTATACTTCTGCAAAAGCTGACATATATATAAAGAGAGTTAGTTCAAGATATGGATACGGATATAGCTATGACAGAGGATATGAAAAAATAGGATCTGCAGATAATAGAGGAGATTTTAAAATTAAAGTAGATCTCAAAGAAGGAGAAACTTATTCTGTAATAGCAAGAGATGGATTAAATGAATCAAGAGAGGTAGAAGTTAAAAACGACAATTACAAAAACATCAAGGGCTCAAAAGTTGATGCAAGTGGTTTAAGCATTGCTGGAAGAACTTTAACAGGCTATATTAAAAATCATCCTTTTGAAAATGTAAGAGTTTATATGGACGGAAAATTACTTGGAAGCTTTAGAACTGACAAAAATTCATATTTCACAGTAACTTTAAGCGAAACTGTATACGATAGAGAACTTAAGGATTTAAAATTCTACACTGATTCAAAAACAGTTGAAAATAAAAAATTTAAAATTACAGAAGCACTTGAAGGACAAAAACTTGTAAAGGGAACTGCAAATGTAAAGGATGAAATTACTGTTTACGATGCAAGCAATAGAAAACTTGGCAGCATTACAGTAAACAATTCTGGAGTATTCACTGTATTTTTAGACAGAGCATTAATCTATGGTGAAACTATAAAAGTCGAAGCAAAAAATGAAGCAGGAGATATTACAAAGATTGAATACAAAGTTACAAAGAACGCAGTTGAAGAAGTTAAGGCAATTGCTTATATCAAGGGCTATCCAGATGGAACATTTAAACCACAAGCAAATGTAACAAGAGCAGAAGCAGCTCAAATGTTTGCTACTTTGTTAAATGGAGGAGGAGATTTTGGAACAAGCTCTGCAACAAAGTTTTCTGATGCAAGCGACAACTGGTTCTCTAAGGCAATTAATTATGTTGTTGCAAAGGGTCTAATTAGTGGATACCCAGATGGAACATTTAAACCAAATGAAAGCATTACAAGAGCTGAATTTGCACAAATGATTTCCGGATATGTTAAGAATGAAAAGAAAGTTTCTTCTGATTTCCAAGATGTTAAAGATCACTGGGCAAAGAGTGCTATTGAAAAATTATATGGCAACAAAAATGTAACAGGTTATCCAGACGGAACATTTAAGCCTAATGCAAAGATAACTAGAGCAGAAGCTGTTACTATTTTAAACTCTGTTTTTAATAGAAACACAACTAAAAATTCACTTAACAATGTAAACACTTCATCTCTTAATAAATTCTCAGATGTAAGTGAGGGATTTTGGGCTTACTACAACATTCTTGATGCAGCAAATACTCACAATAGAGAAAGACTAAACTCAACTTCAGAAGTTGATATGTGGAAATAATTTTAATGAGGCTCCCAAGGGGAGTCTTATTTATTGCAAATTTTTAAGAAAAAATTTAAAAAACACTTGACTTTTGCAAATCTCCTATATATAATTGATAAATCAATTGAATACATTGTATTGAAAAATACGATAGAGGTGCGGGCTTTATCAGTAATCTTTCGGAGCAAGACCATGCAGTGAAGAAAGATGAAAGGAAATTTCGCCGAAGTGTATTAATGGTAAGTTAATATGCTGGGCATGCAAACAATATTTGTATGACTGTCACAATATGTGGGGAGCTATCTAAAGTTAAATACTTTGTCTTATTTTATTAGACATTTTAACAGTTTGGTTTTCCAGACTGTTTTTTTATTACTTTTTATAGCCAACGAGAATTACGGAGGTATATTATGAATTTAAGAAAGAATGTAGCAAAAGTTTTATTAGTTGCAGGTTTAGCTAGCACGATGTTTTTAACAGCTTGTAATTCAAAGGGAGATGGTGGCACAGCTGCTGCTCCATCGGATTCAGGAACTTTAAAAGTTGGAATGGAATGTGATTACGCACCTTTTAACTGGACGCAAACAACTGAGAAAAACGGTTATCCAATTGCGGCTGGAGGATACGCTGGTGGATATGATGTTGAAATCGCAAAGAAAATTGCTGAGTCCATGAACAAGAAGCTTGAAATAGTAAAAACTGAATGGAATGGCCTTACTCCTGCACTTACTTCAGGAAAAATTGATTTAATTATCGCAGGAATGAGTCCAACTGCTGAAAGAAAAGAAACTATTGATTTTTCAAACACTTATTACACATCAGATCTTGTAATAGTTGTTAAAAAGGATTCACCTTATGCAAAGGCAAAATCACTTGCTGATTTTAAGGGTGCAAATATTACTGGACAACTTAACACTTTCCACTACGATGTAATTGATCAAATTGAAGGTGTAAATAAATCTACAGCTCTTGAAACTTTTCCAGCAATGATAGTTGCACTTAGAAGTGGAAAGATAGACGGATATGTTTCTGAAAGACCAGGTGCTCTTTCTGCAACTTCTGCAAATAAGGACTTAACTTTTGTAGAATTTGAAAAGGGAAAGGGATTTGAAGCATCTGAAGAAGATACATCAATTTCAGTAGGAGTTAAGAAGGGCAACGACGAACTTTTAAAGAAAGTTAATGATGCACTTTCAAAAATTTCTGAAAAAGAAAGACAAAGTATAATGGAAGAAGCTGTGGCTAATCAACCACTTGGCGAATAATTATGGGAGAATAAAATGCCAGAAAGTTTTTTTGGATGGATAGGATTTTTAATAAAGGAATATGGTTCCCTCTTTGTTGAGGGAACTATTAACACAATTATAATTGCCGTAATTGGCACATTAGTTGGGTTTTTAATAGGACTATTAATAGCAATAGTTAGAACAATAAAAGTAAATAAAAAATCTTCAGCCTTTAAAAAAGCAGTTTTAAAAATTGTAAATGCAATAATTATAATTTATATTCAAGTTATTAGAGGAACGCCAATGATGGTACAAGCTATGATGTTTTATTATGGTTCCCTTCAATATTTTAATTTGAATATGGCGGCAATGCCTTCAGCACTTATAATTGTATCTGTAAATACAGGCGCATATATGGCTGAAATAATTAGAGGCGGAATAATTTCTATTGACAAAGGTCAAACTGAAGGCGCACTTTCCATAGGAATGACTCATTGGCAAACAATGACAGAAATTGTACTTCCTCAAGCTGTTAGAAATATAATTCCATCAGTGGGGAATGAATTTATTGTAAACATTAAGGATTCATCAGTTTTAAATGTAATTTCAGTTTCAGAATTGTTCTTTATTTCAAAATCGGCAGCTGGAACTTATTTAAGATACTTTGAAGTATTTTTCATCACAGCATTAATTTATTTATTCTTAACTATTACAGTAAGTCAACTTATGAAGCTTGTTGAAAGAAAAATGGATGGAGATGGAACTTATAAAATTTATGGTTCACAATCTTCAGCAGAAGTAATAGAGTTTAAGGAAGAGGTGTGAGATGGCATATATTTTTGAAATAGAAAATTTAGAAAAAAGCTTTGGATCCAATGAAGTTTTAAAGGATATAAATTTCAAGGTGGAAAAGGGCGAAGTTCTTTCAATAATTGGTTCATCTGGATCAGGCAAGTCCACACTTCTTAGATGTATAAATTTATTGGAAGAGCCAGACGGCGGAAAAATAAAATATCACGGCGAAAATATTTTAGATTATATTTCTATAAATAATTACAGGACAAAGGTGGGAATGGTTTTTCAATCTTTTAACCTCTTTAACAACAAGACTGTTCTTGAAAATTGCGTCGTAGGACAAGTTAAAGTTCTAAAAAAATCTCGTGAAGATGCAATAAAGGTTGCAGATGAATTTTTGAAAAAAGTAGGGATGTATCCCTTTAGAGATGCAAAACCAGCATCATTATCTGGTGGACAAAAGCAAAGAGTTGCCATAGCAAGATCACTTGCAATGAATCCAGAAGTGCTTCTCTTTGACGAACCTACATCGGCACTGGATCCAGAAATGGTAAATGAAGTTTTAAATGTAATGCGTTCTCTTGCAGAGGAAGGGCTTACAATGCTTGTAGTAACTCACGAGATGGGTTTTGCAAGGGATGTATCTAACAGAGTTCTCTTCATGGACAAAGGTGTCATAGCAGAAGACGAAGATTCAAAAGAATTTTTCGCAAATCCAAAAACTAAGAGGGCAAAAGAATTTTTATCCATGGTTTTATAATTTTAATTTTAATAAATCTTTAAAAGCTCGAAAGGGCTTTTATTTTTTTGCTTTTTGTTAAAAAAGCAGCACTAAGGCTGCTTCAATTAAAATAAAAAATCTTATGAACAAGTTTTATGAAAAATTTCAAATAAAATAAATTTTCTAAATTTAAAAATCCTATAAATTACCAAATGCCAAGCAATTGTTGCATTGCTAAACTCACAAAAATTATTCCTATCCAACAAAGAGCACCTTCTACTATTGCCTTTCCTCCTTGTGAAATTAATTTTTTAATATCTGTATTAAGTCCAATTGCAGACATTGCCATTATAATAAAAAATTTTGACAAAAATTTCATTGTTGACAAGAAAGAGGATGGAAGTGGAAGTACAGTTGTGAAAATTGATGCAAGTAGAAAAAATAAAATGAATGTTGGAAAAGATTTTAACACGCTAACTTTTTCTGTATTTTCCTTTGATTTTATTATTCCAAGTACAAGTGTAATTGGAATAATTGCAAGAGTTCTCGTTAATTTCACAATTGTTGCATAATTAAGGGCGGTGTCGTCATTAAACATTGTTGACCAAGTTCCTGATGCTGCCACAACTGATGATGTGTCGTTTATTGCTGTCCCAGCCCACATTCCAAAGCCTGTGTGAGTCATGCCAAGTTTTACGCCAAGTGTTGGGAAGATTAGTGCAGCGATAATATTAAATAAAAATATTACAGAGATTGAAGTCGCAATGTCTTCGTCCTTTGCATTAATTACTGGTGCTGTTGCAGCAATTGCTGATCCACCACAGATTGATGACCCAACTCCAACTAGTGTTGCAACATCTGAATCGATTTTTAAAATTTTTGCTGTGGCAAAGGAGATTATAAGTGCAGTTGAAATTGTGGAAAGAATTATTAAAAGTGATGATTTTCCTACTACAATAATTTCGCTAAGGTTAAGACCAAATCCAAGCAGTATTACGGCAAATTGAAGTACCTTTTTTGATGTAAATTTTATTCCAGATTCAAAGGACTCTGGTCTTTTAAAGTTATTCAATATAATACCGAAAAGAATTCCAAAGACGGGTCCTCCAATTACTGGAAAGATTTTGCCTAAAAAGTAGGCACAAGTTGCAATTAAAGCTGAAAATAAAATGCCAGCTATATCTCTTTTTTTCATTATTATGTCCTCCTATGTATTTATGTGAAACAAATAGTTATTATACATGATTTTTTAAATTAGTTGTTACTTTTTCAAAAATATTCTAATGATTTTCACAAATCTAAAATTTTTCCACAAAATTGTGAAGTATTGGCGCCTTTATAGTATAATAAAAATAGTGTGCAATGAGATTTTCCATAAAACTTGTGGAAATTTATTTTATTTATTATAATACTTTTATTATGGAGGTAATATGAGATTATCAAAACTTTATATGCCAACTCTTAGGGAGGATCCACAAGATGCAGAGATTGCATCTCATAAGTTTCTTCTAAGAGCGGGTATGATTAGAAAATCTGCTAGTGGTATCTATACATATTTGCCACTTGGTTATAGATCTATTCGAAAAATTGAAAATATAGTCCGTGAAGAAATGGACAAAGCTGGTGCAATGGAAATTTTAATGTCTGCCATTCAACCAGCAGAAATTTGGAAAGAGTCTGGTAGATGGGAAAAATTTGGTCCTGAAATGTTTAAGTTAAAGGACAGAAATGACAGAGAGTTTTGTCTCGGACCTACTGCGGAAGAATATTTTACCACTCTTGTCCGCGATGAAGTTAAAAGTTATAAAGATCTTCCACTTAATTTATATCAAATTCAAACTAAATACAGAGATGAAAAAAGACCTAGATTTGGTATAAATAGAGCTAGAGAATTTTCTATGAAAGATGCCTATACTTTTGACACTTCTCCTGAAACTCTTCACATTGCTTACATGAATATGTATGAAGCATATGAAAAAATATTTGACAGATTAGAACTTGATTATAAAATTGTCGAAGGGGATAATGGTGCAATGGGCGGCACTGGTTCTCATGAATTTATTGCTCTTTCTGAAACTGGCGAAGGAGTAATTGTATATTCTGAATCTGGAAAATTTGGAGCAACTGAAGAAAAGGCTCCTGTTGAATATGTAATGCCACCACATGAAGATAAAAAGGAATTAGAAAAGGTACACACACCTAATGCAAGCACAATTGAAGAAGTTGCTAAGTTCTTAAATGTGGATGAAAAAAAATGCGCCAAGGCAGTTGACTTAATGCTTGGAGATGAACCAGTTATAGTATTTATCCCAGGAGATAGAGAATTAAATATGGCAAAGCTTGTGGCATACACTGGAGTTGCTGAACACGACATAAGAATGATGGAAGAGTCTGACATTGAAGCTATAAAGTCTAAAAAGGGTTACACTGGACCAGTTGGTTTAGATGTTAGAAAAATTTTTGACAAAAGAGTTACTGAAATGGACAATCTTGTTGTCGGTGCAAATGAAGAAGATTACCACTACATCAATGCAAATTATGGCAGAGATTTTGAGGGCGAAGTTGTAGACGACCTTCTTCTTGTATCTCAAGGCGACAAAGTGCCGGGAACTGATGAAGAATATAAATTTGCAAGGGGTATTGAAGTAGGAAATATCTTTAAGTTGGGTACAAAATATTCAGAGGCTCTTAATGCAACTTATCTCGATGAAAATGGCAAGGCAAATTATTTCTATATGGGTTCTTATGGAGTTGGTATTACAAGATCTGTAACTGCAATAATCGAACAAAATCACGATGACAACGGAATAATTTGGCCAATGGCAGTTGCTCCTTATGAAGCAATAGTTACTATTGTAAATGTAAAGGATGATGAACAAGTTGCCCTTGGAGAAAAAATTTATGACGAGTTAAAGAACAAGGGTGTGGAAGTTTTACTTGACGACAGAAAAGAAAGAGCTGGAGTTAAGTTTAAGGACAGAGACCTAATTGGTATTCCACTAAGAATTACTTGTGGCAAGAAGTCTTCTGAAGGATTTGTTGAATATTCAACTAGAAAAGAAATGGAAAATTCTGAAATTTCTTTTGAAGATGCAATAAAAAATGTTTTAAATGAAATAGAAAAGGTTAGGTAATATGAGCGATTTTAAATTTGAAATTACAGAGCACTTGGGAGTTTTATCTGAAAGTGCAAAGGGCTGGACTAAGGAACTTAACAAAGTTTCCTTTAACGACAGACCAGCAAAGTACGATTTGAGAGAATGGGATTCAAACCACGAAAAAATGTCTAAGGGTGTTACACTTAATGATGAAGAAATGGAAATTCTCTCTAAAATCCTAAAGGACAGAGGTATTTAATATATTTTTAAAATAACTTATGTTATAATATAGAGACGTTAAAAAACGCCATAGAGCGAGGAGGCAAATAAAATGGAAATTAAAAAGAAAGAGAATAACACTGTCTTTTTTGACATTGTTTTAAAAAGAGAAGATATAAAAAATGCTGAAACTGAAGTGTATAAGAAAAACAAAAAACGCTTCCAACTTCCAGGATTTAGAAAGGGTCATGTTCCAAGAAAGATGATCGAAAACATGTACGGCAAAGACGTATTTTTCGAAGATGCAATTAATGAAATTCTTCCAGGTGAATATGAAAAAGCTGTTAAAGAATTAGACCTTAAAGTTGTTGACCAACCAAATATTGACATTGATGAAGAAAGTGTAAAAAAAGAAGAAGATTTAATTGTAAATGTATCTGTCGATGTTAAACCAGAAGTTGAACTTAAAGACTACGAAGGAATAGAAATCGAAGATCCAACTCTTGAAGTAACTGACGAACTTATTGATTCTGAAGTTGAAAACCAAAGAGCTATGAACGCTAGAATTATAAATGTTGATGATAGAGCAGTAGAAGATGGCGATACTGTAAACATCGACTTCAAAGGCTCTGTTGATGGAAGTTATTTTGAAGGCGGAGAAGCTGAAAGCCAAGACCTTAAAATTGGTTCAAATACATTTATCCCAGGCTTTGAAGAACAATTAATCGGACACAAAATTGGAGAAGAATTTGACATTACTGTTAAATTCCCAGAAGATTATCATCAAAAGGATCTTGCAGGAAAAGACGCAAAATTTGAAATTAAATTAAATAGCATATCTTATGAAGAACTTCCAGAACTTGATAATGAATTTGTAAAAGATATTTCTGAATTTGACACTCTTGATGAGTTTAAAGCTGATATTAGAAAGAAAAAAGAAGAAGAATTTAAGACAACTTCTAAGATGGAAAAACAAAGAAGAGCAATTGACAAAATCGGCGAAATGGTAGATGCAGAAATTCCTGAAGCAATGATCAATACTCAAATTGACGATATGATTAGAAACTATGACCAAAGTCTTAGAGCTCAAGGCATTAGCTTCGAAGATTATATCAAGATGATTGGTCAAACTCTTGACGATTTCAAAAAGGCAATGAGACCTGAAGCAGAAAAAACTGTAAAAAATGATCTTGCTATTGAAGCACTTGTTAGAGATTTAAAGATTGAAATTACTGACGAAGAAATAGAAGAAGAAGTAAACAAAGTTGTAGAAGAGTACTTTAAAGACGACAAGGAACACATGGAAAAAATGAGAGATTATATGCTAAATCAAAATAAGGAAGTTGTAAGAGACGACCTTCAAAAGAGAAAGGCAATTGATACTCTTGTTGAAAAAGTTAAATTTGTTGAGCCTAAGGAAACTACTGAAGAAGAAATTAAAGAAGAAGTAAAAGAAGATAAAGAAGACAAATAATCAGAGGATGTGATTAAATGGCATTAGTGCCAATGGTAGTAGAACAAACTAATAGAGGGGAAAGATCCTACGATATTTACTCAAGACTTTTAAAGGATAGAATTATATTTGCAAGTGGCGAAGTAAATGATGTAATGGCGGATTTAATTGTTGCCCAACTTTTATTTTTAGAATCTGAAGATCCAAATAAAGACATTCAACTTTATATTAATTCACCTGGTGGATCTGTAAGTGCAGGATTTGCAATTTATGACACTATGAATTATATAAAGCCAGATGTATCTACGATTTGTATTGGAATGGCTGCATCTATGGGAGCATTTTTACTTGCATCAGGTGCAAAGGGAAAGAGATTTGCACTTCCTAATTCTGACATTATGATTCACCAACCTTCTGGTGGCGCACAAGGTCAAGCTAGTGACATTCAAATTAATGCAGAAAAGATTTTAAAAATTAGAAAAAAATTAAATGAAATTTTGGCTGAAAGAACTGGTCAAGATCTTGAAAAAATCGAAAGAGATACAGATAGAGATTATTGGCTAACTTCTGAAGAAGCAAAAAAATATGGTTTAATCGACAAAGTTCTAGAAAAAAGGGTTTGAGGTGAGATATGTCAAGTACAGATGAAATTTTAAGATGTTCATTCTGTGGCAAAACGCAAAACCAAGTGAATAGATTAATCGCCGGACCTAATGTAAATATTTGTGACGAGTGTATCGAGAGATGTCATACAATTTTAGAAGAAGAAATTTCTCATGAAATAGATAGGGATTTTGAACTAAAGAAACCTGCTGAAATCAAAAAAATTTTGGACCAGTATGTTATAAAACAAGAGGATGCAAAGCGTGCCCTTGCAGTAGCAGTTTACAATCACTACAAGAGGATATCTTCTTCAAAAAAAGTTAATCCAGATATTGAGCTTCAAAAGTCCAATATTCTCATGATTGGACCCACAGGTTCAGGTAAGACTTTACTTGCACAAACTCTTGCTAGACTTTTAAATGTTCCCTTTGCAATTGCCGATGCCACAACTTTAACTGAAGCTGGATATGTTGGTGAAGATGTTGAAAATATTATTTTGAAATTAATTCAAAATGCCGATTACGACATTGAGAGGGCAGAAAAGGGAATTATTTATATCGACGAGATAGATAAAATTGCAAGAAAATCTGAAAATGTATCTATCACAAGAGATGTAAGTGGAGAAGGTGTGCAACAAGCACTTTTGAAGATTATTGAGGGGACTATTGCCAATGTTCCACCACAAGGTGGAAGAAAACATCCTTCTCAAGAGTTTATTCAAGTTGACACCACAAATATTTTATTCATAGTTGGTGGTGCCTTTGACGGAATTGATAAAATCATAGAAAACAGAACGGCTAAATCATCTATGGGTTTTGGAGCTGAACTTATAGACAAAAAAGCTAACAGAGAAAATATTTTAAAGAAAGTCGAAACTGAAGATTTGCTAAAGTTTGGACTTATACCAGAACTTATTGGCAGACTTCCCGTTACTATTACTCTTGAAGAATTAGACGAAGATGCTTTAGTTGAAATTTTGACTAAGCCAAAGAATGCTCTTGTAAAACAATACAAGGAGCTATTAAAATTTGATGATGTTGAATTAATTTTTGACGACGAAGCCCTAAAATATATTGCAAAAAAGGCGATAGAGAAAAAGGCAGGGGCTAGAGGTTTAAGAGGAGTTATCGAAAACACAATTATGAATGTGATGTATGAAATTCCTTCGAGAAATGACATCAAAGCCGTTAAAATAACTAAAGAGTCTGTGGAAGGTACAGCATCTGCTGAATTAATAAAAAAATAAATATATTTAGCCGTGGTTGCCACGGCTTTTTTAGAAGGTGAAAAATGAAAAAAATTAAATTACCACTTATTCCTCTTCGAGATTTAGTAATCTTTCCACACATGGTCATGCACTTCGATTGCGGCAGAAAGATTTCTGTAAACGCAATTGAAAGGTCGGAAATGCAAGATTCAAAAATTTTTTTGGTGGCACAAAGAGAATTAGAAGTAGAAGATCCAAAGAGAGATGATCTCTTTGAAGTTGGGACTGTGGCTACTATAAAACAAATTTTAAAATTGCCTGGTGGAGTTGTAAGAGTCTTAGTTGAAGGTGAAGAGAGGGCAAAAATTTCTGATTTAGATATTACAGCGGAAATGATAGAAGCTGAAATAGAAATTTTAGAAGAAGACGAAATTGACTATACTGAAGACGATAAAGTCGAAGCAGCACTTCGCCTTGCATTAAATGATTTAGAAAATTACGCTTCCCTTGATGAAAAATTTTTTCCAGGACTTCTCTCTAATATTGCAGACACAGATGATCCATCAAGATTTATCGACACAGTTGTGGGTTATCTAAATTTTAAATTAGAAGAGTATCAGACACTGCTTGAAACGACTGATATTTACGACAGACTTGTTGCTTTTCACGAGATAATGAAAAAGGAAATTGAAATTCTTTCTATCGAAAAAAATATCAATGACCAAGTTAAAAAGAAAATGGACGATATTCAAAGGGAGTATTATTTAAAGGAACAGCTTCGTGTAATTCACAAAGAACTAGGCGATGGCGAAGACGAGGGCGAACTAACTGAAGTCTATAAGAAAAAAATTGAAGAAAAAAAACTTCCTGACGAAGTGAAGGAAAAGGCCCTTAGTGAACTAAAGAAACTTCGCAACTTAAATTCACAGTCGCCTGATTATTCAATATTGATAAATTATCTGGATTGGATCTTAGATCTGCCTTGGATGGAAGGTGGAGGAGAAAAAGTAAAGTTAAGTGATGCAAGGAAAGTTTTAAACGACGAACACTATGGGCTTGAGAATGTAAAAGAGAGAATTTTAGAATTTATCGCAGTTAGGATTTTATCCGGCGACAAAAGCAGAGGACCAATACTTTGCCTTGTAGGACCTCCAGGAGTTGGAAAGACTTCTATTGCACAGTCCATTGCAAAATCTCTAGACAAAGAATTTGTTCGAATGAGCCTTGGAGGTATCACCGACGAAGCAGAAATTAGAGGACATAGAAGAACTTATATTGGAGCACTTCCAGGTCGAATTATAAGTTTGATGAAAAAAGCAGGAAAAAACGATCCAGTATTTTTATTTGACGAGATAGATAAAATTGGAAATGATTTTAAGGGTGATCCCGCATCTGCATTACTTGAAGTTCTTGATCCAGAGCAAAATAATACTTTTACAGATAGATATATGGAGCTTCCCTTTGACCTTTCCAATGTATTTTTTATAGCAACGGCAAATACAACGCAGACTATCCCAAGACCACTTCTTGATAGAATGGAATTAATTGATATAGGTGGCTACACTCCAAATGAAAAATTAAATATTGCAAAAAAATATTTAGTATCAAAACAAATTTCTGAAAATGGCTTAAAAAAAGAAAATATAAGTATTTCTGAAAAAGCATTAAAGGACATAATTGATTATTACACTCGTGAATCTGGAGTTAGAGGTCTTGAAAAACAAATTTCAAAAATTGTGAGAAAAGCTGCGCTGAAAATTGTGGAAGAAAATTTAGATAAAGTATCTGTATCTACGAGAAATATTTCAGATTTTCTCGGTGAAAAAATTTATTTGATAAATGAAAGAGAAAAAAATTCTGAAGTGGGTTCAGTAAATGGACTTGCATGGACAGAAGTTGGAGGTACTACCCTTGTAATAGAGACAACAGTAATGCCAGGCAAGGGAAATCTAACTCTCACTGGCTCTCTCGGCGATGTAATGAAAGAATCTGCTATCGCTGCCATTTCACATATTGCATCTAATGCAGAGGAATTTAAAATTGATCCAAAATTTAGAAGTGAAAAGGACATCCACATTCACGTGCCAGAAGGTGCAGTTCCAAAGGATGGACCTTCAGCAGGAATTACTATTGCCACATCAGTTTTGTCTGCACTGACAAAAAGACCTGTTAGAAGTGATGTTGCCATGACTGGAGAAATTACACTTCGCGGCAAAGTTCTTCCAATAGGTGGTCTAAAAGAAAAACTTTTGGCAGCAGAAAGATTTGGCGTTAATACAGTAATAATTCCATCTGAAAACAAAAGAGATTTAAAGGAAATCGAAGAGGCAGCAGTGGAAAGACTTAATATAAAAACTGTTTCAACTTTTAAAGAAGTTGCAGAAATTGCAATAGGTGATTTTAATGAAGATAAGTAAAGCAGAATTAGAAAAAGTTGCAGTTTTAGAGAATCAATATCCAATTGCAAATCTTCCTGAATTTGCCTTTGCAGGAAGATCCAATGTGGGAAAGTCATCCTTTATAAATGCAATGTTGAACAGAAAAAATCTTGCAAGGACATCTTCCACGCCGGGAAAAACTAGGACGATTAATTTTTACAAAGTAAATGATGCCCTTCGCCTTGTAGACCTTCCAGGTTATGGTTACGCAAAAGTTGCAAAGACAGAAAAAGAAAAGTGGGCAGGAATAATTAATAGATATTTAGAAAATAGAGAAAATCTTTTGGAAACAATTTTACTTGTAGACATTAGACACGAACCAACGGATTTGGACAAGCAAATGTATGACTACATCATTCATTCAGGATTTTCTGGAATAGTTATTGCAACGAAAAAAGATAAAATCAAAAGATCACAAATAGATAAACAAATTTCTCTTATTTCCAAAAAACTTGGCGTTGAACATAGGGAAAATATAATCCCCTTTTCCTCAACAGAGAAAAATGAAGTGAAGGATATGTGGTTTATCTTTGAAGATATGATTAAGTTTCACGAGGACAAATAAAGGAGCTAGCTTAGCTGGCTCTTTTATTTGTCATAAAAAAGTAAACTTTCACATAAATTTTAAATAGTATTCATATACCTATGTTAAGATGTAAAAAATGGAGGAGATTATGAAAATTAGAAATAAAATAATTATGATTGGACTTTGTTTATTAATGTTTCCAACTGCAGTTTTTGCAAAATCAGGTGAAGAGATAGTAACTCTCGGTGCTGATTTAAGCGAGGCTCAAAAAAGTGAAATGCTTCGTGAGATGAAGGCTGACGAAAATGCAAAGATTATTGAAGTTACAAATAAGGAAGAATATAAATATTTAGGCGATGTGCTTTCCTCAAAGGAAATTGGCAACAAGGCAATTTCTTCTGCAATTGTAAAATATAAAAAAGCAGGCAGTGGAATAAACATTGAGCTTTCAGACAATATTCGCGTTGTAAGCGAAGGTGCATTTTTAAATGCACTTAATACAGTTGGAATTGAAGATGCAGATATTTATGTAACTGCACCAGGAAAAGTAAGCGGAACAGCAGCGCTCACAGGAATTTTGAAATCTTATGAAGAAAATACTGGCAAGAAACTTCCTGAAAAATTGAAAAAAGTTGCAAATGAAGAATTAGTTGTGCAAAGCAAACTATCTGAAGAACTTGGCGACGATAAGACTAATGACATTATATACGAAGTAAAAGACGCAATTGCAAAGAATATGCCAAAGGATGAAAAAGAAGTAAGACTAATAATTGAAACTGTAGCCAATAATTACAATATTAATTTGACTAAAAATCAAGAAGACAAGCTTGTAAATCTATTTAACAACATGAAAAACGCTGACGTAGATTGGGATAGAGTTGCTGACACTGCAGTAAAGTACAAAAATAAGGCTTCAAAATTTTTAAACTCTCCAGAAGGAGAAAAGGCTGTTGAGAATACAAAAAACTTTTTAGAAAAGTTTATCGACTTTATAGTTTCCTTATTTAAATAATTAAGAAAATTCACCTTAGGGTGAATTTTTTTGTACTATTTTTATAAAATAAAAAATCCGGAGAACCGGATTTAATTAAAATTTATTGTAGTGAACTTTTGAAGAAATATCAAATTCTTCGTGATTTTTTGTGCCTGACTTTTTGTATCCCATTGGTATTAAACATTGTGCTCTGTATGGTTTTTTAACGCCAAAGTTTTTAGCAAAATATTCTTCGTAAGAGATTTTTTCAGCTGTGTTGCCTTCTTTTACATTGACCCATGAAGATGAAATTCCTTCTTCTTCAAGTAAAAGCTGAAGATAAGCAGCTGTAAGAGAAGCTTCTTCTACCCAAGTTTTGCAAATTTCTGTATTTGCAATAACTATTACTATTGCTGGAGCTTCTTTTAGGTATAAAGTTGCGAAGGAATCCATTTGGGATAATTCTTCGATTTTTTCTTTGTCGTCGACAATTATAAATTCAACGGGATGTGAGTTTCCGTTGCTTGGTCCCATGGATGCGTACATCAAAAGTTCTTCCAATTTTTTTCTGTCAATTTCTTTATCTTTATATTTTCTAACTGTTCGTCTTTTTAAAATTATATCCTTTAACAAAATATCACCTCAACTACATTCTACCATAAAAAACATACAAAGTAATCTGTGCAAATATATTCATAATAATTTTAAATTTTAAAAACACTCATCTAAATATCAATAATAAAGCCTTTTAACAAACAAAAATATTCTCTGAAAATATTTTCATAAAAGCTTGACAAAAATAATTAAGTAAAGTATAATACAAGAGAAGTGAAAACTTCATCATCTTTTTTCTTCCCTTAGAGAACAGTTATCTATTTACATAATCTGTTCTCTTTTATTTTGCAAACTTTTAAATAAGTATATAATTCTTTTTGTGTTATAAATAATGTAAATTCTTCAATATACCACTATATAAAGTATAAAATTAGCTTATATTTCAATAATATTACAATATATATTCTTTGTAACAAAAATTTAAAATAGAATCTCTTTTAAAAAGACATTATTAAGTTATAATAATATTGAAGGTGATAAAAATGAAGATTTTTAAAAAGACTTCATTGATCATTATCTCCATAACATTGATTTTAACAAGCACTGTATTTGCAAAATCCTTTAAAGACACAAGAGGGCATTGGGCGGAATCATCTATTGATTTTATAACAGACAAGGGAATAATGTCGGGTTACAATGATAATACATTTAAACCTAACGACAATATGACAAGAGTTGAGTTTTATGCTGCGGTTAATAATTTAATTGGCTACGACAAAACTTATACAGTTACCTTTTCTGACGTAAACACTTCTGATTGGTATTATGGCGATGTAGCTAAGGGCATAAAAGCAGGCTACATTATTCCAACCACGGGAAAGTTAAATCCAGAGAGGGATATTACAAGAGAAGAAGTTGCAGAAATTCTCGGGTACGTTTATTCGCTACAACAAAAGGCAAGTGCAACTAATGAATTTGGAGACAGAGGTAAGATTGCTGAATCGGCAAGAGGTTATGTTGGTGCCTTAGTCGAAGCAGGAATACTTAGAGGTTACTCTGATGGAAATTTCTATCCTACAAGATCAATTAGGAGATCAGAAGCGGCGACGCTTTTTAGGTCGATGATTTCTAATTACAATTATCCACAAAAAAAGGCTCTAAATAATAGTAAAATTAAATTTGGAAGCAGAGATCTCTACGAATAAGGCAGGCTACTGTCTTATTTTTTTATGATAAGTTGTAAAATTAAATGCTACACTAAATAAAAAATAATAACTCATATTAGCTAACTTCGTTTAAAATGTTAATAACTACAAAAACACACAAGTCGGTCAATATAAGTAATAAATATCTCACTCTAAATGAGAAAAATAAGTTAGAGGTATTAAATTAAGAGTGATATTCTTCTAGAAGAATATCAAAATTTTAGGCTTCCATCATTCTACAAATTCAAGAGAGCTTAAAAGATGTAAAGGAGCTACAAAGCCATAGATGCTGATAAAGACAAGAGATTTAAATCATCATGTAAGGGAAGAAATACGAAACACTAATACTAAAAAAATATAGTACTAGATAAATTACATTCTAAATGGTCGCCAGAATAAATAGTTTGACTGTTTTAAAACTATATATAATTGGCTTTATTCTGGTCTTAGAGACTTCGATATTACAAACTAATAAGAGAAGTCAAGTCAAAAAAGCCTCAAGAAACTAGAGGAAAGTTTAATAATGGAACTTCTATCACCAAAAGACCAAAAGAAGTAAAGAAAGGGTATAATTTTATATTATAAACAATAAATGAATTTTATTTACAAATTATTTTAAAAGGAGAAATGAAAATGGATATTTCAAAAAGCGCTTTAATATTAATAGACTTACAAAATGGAGTAACAGCAGTTGAACTGAATCCCCACAAGGCAATACAGATTATTGAAAATGCTAATCACTTAATAAATAAGTTTAGAGAGGAAAATGGGTTTATAGTTTTTGTTAGAACTGCTTTTATTGACAATAAAGATATTTTACCTGCAGATAAAAAATTACGATCCCTATCAGATGTAAAAGAAAGTTTTGACCAAATTGATAATAGGTTAAGTATTAGACAAAATGATTATCTTGTTACAAAGAGAGGATTTAGTGCATTTTTTGGCACTGATTTAGATTTGGAATTAAGACGTCATGGTATAGAAAATCTTGTATTTGCTGGGGTTTCTACACATATAGGTATTGATACATCGGCTAAAGACGGTTACCAATTGAACTACAATATATACTTTATAGAAGATGCAATATCTGCACCAAAAGAAAAACAGCATGAATTTATAATAAAAGAAATATTTCCATTATATGGTGAAGTCATAAAAACAGAAGATTTAATATTAAATTAAAAAAATAAAAAAGTGGAATTACTAAAAAATAAATTGGAACTATTTAAGTGTAAAAAAGGTAGGTAGTGTGAAAAGTTTTGTGTATCAGCTCTCCTGATTAGGTTGAGCTGATATTTTTCATTTAATATATTCTTTGCAATAGGTTTTAAGTTGTTTTAGTTTAAATATACTAAACTAAAAGTATTTTAATTATAAATTTCTAAAATAATTTAAAAGTATTTCTGATATTTCTTTGTCGTAGCTTTTTAATACTTTTAAATTTTTATACATATCAAAGCCGCCAGCACCTGTGGCTCTGTAATTATTCATGACAATAGAAAATTTGTCCTCATTTTTTATTTCTTTTTCCTTAAAATAAATTTTTCCAATTTTATTTCCATTTTCTTTTTTCAGATTTAGCTCAAAGTTTATGCCATAGAAAAAGTCAAAATTGTAATGTTCTTCCTTTGGTTCCAAAAATCTTTTTGCAATTTTATACTCTCCATTGTACTCGATGTATGTGTAGTTTTGTTCAAGGGCTTCGCGAAGAGTTTTGCCGTCAATTTCAAGGACAATTGCAGTGTTTGGAAATCTATAAGTATTTAGAACATCTCTTGTAGTTAAATTTTTCTTTAAACCTGATACTACATTGGCAAAGGATGTAATTGAAATGTCTGAAGATGTGTATTCCATCTGAATTTTATTTATTAAATCAGCTAAGGCAGAACCTTCTGTTGCCATTTTTATTTTATCTTCTGGGAGATAATCGCGAGATAATTTTGCAATTGGCATATCTAAGTAGTCTTGGACTTTTTCTTCAATGCTTTCATATTTTTTTATTAAATAATTTTCTTCTAGTTTTGGTTCAATAAAAGAGGCTGAAATTTTTTTATCCTCTGTATCTATTTCTATCACGGCTGCCTTTGCACCATTTGCAGGAGTTTCTATTGCAAAGGTATTACCTATCTTGCCAGATAGTTCCATGTGTTGATGTCCAGCTAAGATTAAATCATAGTCCAGTTCTTCTGCAATTTTTCCGCCTATATTTTCACTAGTATTGGAAAGTTTTTCGCCAGTTTTTAAATCAATTTCGTAGCCACCGTGATAAATTAAAATGTTAAAGTCTGTTTTTTCTTTTTTCAATATTTTTAAAACTTCTTTTGCAGTTTCAAAGGAATCTCTTATTTCAAAATTTTCTAAATTTTCTTTTCTTTCCCAAAGATTTACCCAGTCTGTTACAATTCCTACAATGCCGATTTTAAATCCATTAATTTCTTTTATTGCATAATTAGATAAATTTATTTCGCCACTTTTGTCGATAACATTGGCACAAAGTAATTTTCCACGCATATTTTTGGTGTAATTTTTTAGATAATCGTAGCCATAATTAAAATCGTGATTGCCAAGAGTATAGTAGTCTACATTTTGCATCATGTCGGCTAAAATTTCTGAGTTCATAAATTCTTTTACATAATATGCAAAGGATGAGCCTTGGAGAGTGTCGCCGCCATCGGTTAAAATTGTGAACTCGTCTTTTTTTATATTGTTTAAAAGAGAGAGATAGCCAATAGCTTTTCCCTCTCTATCTAAATAATCTGTGGGGAAAAAATATCCATGTAAATCCGATGTGTGAACTATTTTTATTTTCATTTTTCACCTACTAATTTTGCTCTAATTTTTGTTGAGAAAAATTCTATAAATAATACTAAGATTATTAATCCTAATAAAATTGCACCCACTTCTCGCCATTTGTATGAATTTATTGCAAACATAAGGGGAGAGCCAATTCCACCTGCACCAACAAGTCCTAGGACTGCAGCATCTCTTAAATTTATGTCGAAACGATAAATTGTAGTAGAGGCGAAGTTTGCCCATAGTTGAGGAATTATTCCAAAACGAATTTTTTGGAAAGTAGTTGCTCCAATTGAGGAGAAAGACTCTAATATGGACTTGTTTAAATTCATTATATTGTCGGAAAATAATTTTGTGAGCATGCCAATGGAGGTAAAGCTCATTGTCATAAGTCCAGCAAAGGGACCGGGACCTGTAACTCTAATAAACATAAGACCATAAACTATGGAAGGTATTGTCCTTATTAAAATTATAAGAAGTCTAACTACATAAGCAATTGGTGCTGCAACAATATTTGATGATGCTAAAAAGCTAAGGGGTATGGAAATTATTGAACCAACAAGTGTGCCCAAGAAGGCTATACATATTGTTTCTAGCAAAAGATAGGGAACGCCTTTTTTTGTCAAGCTAAATAGCATTTCTTTATTGGGATTTAAAATTCCCTTTATAATATTTTTTGCAACACTCATACCTTCATCAGTTGCAGATTCAAAATTAATTACAGATGAGGACCAAATTAGCATAAATAAAACTATGGCGACTATTAAAAAAATGTAGCCGTGATTTTTTGGTTCTGATTTTAGTTTTTGTATTACTTTTTCTGACATATTAATTCAACTTTCTTCTAAAGTGTGCACTGACATTTTCGATAATAAATACTGTTACAAGTAGCGTCAAAAGTATCATGCCCACGCGGTTGTAATCTCTCCAGTTAATATTTTCGTTTATTAGAAGTCCAAGTCCACCTGCACCTACATAACCAAGTATGGCAGCGTATCTAACATTTCCCTCAAAGTTATATAGTGCTGTTGAAAGGTAGAAGGGTAAGATTTCTGGAACAATGGATTTGAAAAAAGCCATAGTTCTTGTAAAACCCATGGAAATCATCGCCTCAAAGGCTCCCATATTAACTGTTTCGATTTGCTCATAAGTTAGCTTTCCCACATAGGAAAAGGAAAAAATAAAAATCGCAACTGTACCTGCAAAGGCACCAAGACCAAAGACATATGTTGCTATAAGTGCAGATACAAGTGTTGGGATTGTACGAAGCACTGAAAACAATAATTTTACAATCCAATTAATTATATTATTCTTCACCATATTATGTGCAGCCAAAAATGCAAAGGGAACAGACACCACTGCACCTAAAAAAGAACCAAGGAAGGACATTTTTATGGTATCTAATAGTGGTTGCACAACTGATGAGAAATAGGAAAAATTTGGCTGAAACATTGGAGATAGTATTGTAAAAAGCTTGTGGGTATTTTTCACAAGTATGCTAAGTGAAAATCCAGTGATTTTTACAGATACCATTGTAAACAATATTAGAATAATAATTATTGGAAGAGTAAATCCAGGATATTCATAAACTTCTCTCCCTGAAGGCATAACATATTTTTTGGGTTTAAAAATTTTATAGTAGAGGTTCATATTTCCTCCATTTTTAATTCTTCAAAGGAATCTCCGTAAATAGATTTTAAAATTTTGTCGTCAACATCCCTTGCCGGGCCATAAAAAATTATTTCACCATCACGGACTCCGAGGACTTTTGTAGCATATTCAAGGGCAAGCTCAACATGGTGAATGTTAAGAAGGATTGTAATGCCAAGCTTTTCATTAATCTTTTTAAAATAATCCATTACTTGTCTTGCAGTTACAGGGTCAAGACTGGCAACAGGTTCATCTGCCAATATAATGCTTGGATTTTGTACAAGAGTTCTAGCTAGGGCAACTCTTTGTTGTTGACCACCAGATAAATTGTCTGCCCTTTCAAAAGCTTTTTCCAATATATCAACTTGTTCCAGAGCTTCTAAAGCTTTTAACTTACATTCCTTTGGATAAATGCCTAGAATTGACTGAATTGGGTTTAAGTCGGGGACAAAGGATGACATTACATTTTTAATAACCGAAATTCTTTCAACTAAGTTAAAAGATTGGAAAATCATTCCAATATTTCTTCTGAATTTTCTAAGTTCCTTTCCCCTTAAACTTTTCACATCAACTCCATCCACAGTTAAAGTCCCAGAATTTATGTCGTGCATTTTATTTATAGTTCTAATTAGAGTAGATTTGCCGGCTCCACTTCGTCCTATTATGGCAACAAATTCGCCATCTTTTATAGTGAGATTAATGTTTTTTAGTGCCTTAAGTCCACCTGGATATACCTTATCCACATTTTTAAATTCAATCATAATACTCCCCATAAAAAAGAGCTTCTATCTGAAGCTCCTTCTTAATTTTTAATTCTTTAAAGCTTTGTAATAAATATTATATTAAATACAATGCATTAGTTTTTAAGATCTTTTAAAAGTTTTTGTGCTTCTCTTTCGCCATCGTAATCAGAATCTTTTGCAACTTGGTAGCCTTCGTGATTGTAAATTGAGATAATCTTTTTACCCTCATCAGTGTTTGCAATTTCAATGAAAGAATCGGAAAGAGCCTTTTTAAAGTCATCAGTCATAATTTCTGAGTTCTTAGAAACTGAAATTGTGTCGTTATAAATTTTGTCAGTAACGCCAATTACATTTGTTTCATCCCAGATAGATGCAGTTTTATTGAATTCACTTTGCCATTTTTCAGCATTATCCATTCTGACATCTGCAAAACCAACCATTACATCAACTTGACCAGAAGCAAGTCTAGCCATAGAAGATGGATAAGAATCAGCTTGAACAATTGAAGGAAGATCAGTTAATCCCTTTTTATAATTTTTTTGTAACCAAAGGTATGGATAGATATAGCCAGCAGAAGAAGATGAACCCATTACAGACCATTTAGCACTTGCAAGATCTTCCCAAGTTAATTTTTCGCCTTTATTTACCTTAGCTGCAAGTTCTTTACCTTTTTCAGAAGGTCCAGCAATTATAAGAGCTCTGTAGAAATTAACTTGATCGTCAATTTTTTCAGTTGGTTTTTTGTCGTTCCAATCCTTAGGATTTTCAGAATCAACAGAAAGACCCTTTCTAGTAGCAGTAAGAAGAACTTCAGCACCATCGTCATAGATTGCGTAAGTTCCACCAGGAATAAATCCAACGTCAACGCTTCCTGCACTTAAAGCCTCGCCAGTTGCTTCATAATTTGTACCAACTGTTATGTCAACATTTTTGACATCGTAACCTTTTTCAGCAAGCTTAGTCTTTAAGATTTCCTTTAAAGGTTCAGTTTGAGTAACAATTTCTTCAGGTTCCCTAGATGGAACAAATTGAATTTTCAAAGTTTCAATTGTCTTTGCGTTTCCTTCAGCCTTTGCCTCTTCCTTTTTATTACCACCACAAGCAGTAAGAGTCATTAGCATTGAAAGGAGTAATACTAACCATATTTTTTTCATACAATACCTCCGTAAATTTAATGGATAGCCAAAAATAAAATTCTGTCAAATTTATTATACCAAAAAAAGAAAAAATAAATATTAAAGTAGCATAAAAAATAAAAAATATTATGAAAATTATTTTAACTTATTAAATTGAGGAGAAATATATAATTTGATATAATTTTTTTAAGGAGTGAGGAAATGAGCATAATTGTTAAAATAGAAGAGTCAAGATTTCCCAATGTATCTAGGGCAAAGTTTGAAGATAGAAAATATGAATTTAAAGGCGGAATAATTGGGCAAACAGTTGAAATAAAACAAAAAGGCAAAAGATCTAAAAAAGCAAAATTATTAAATGTAATTGAAAAATCTGAAATAGAAAAAGGAATTCCATGCCCTCACTTTGAAAAATGCGGCGGATGCACATATCAAACGCTAAAATATGAAGATGAGCTAGAATATAAAAAAAAGTTGGTAGAAAAACTATTTAGAGAAAATGGAATAGAAAGAGAACTAGAAATAATACCATCGCCAGTACATAAATTTTACAGAAATAAAATGGAATACACCTTTGGCGATGAATACAAAGGAGGACCCCTTGCCCTTGGACTTCATGTAAAAAATAGATTTCATGAAATAATAAACACGACAGAATGTAACATCGTAGACGCAGACTTTAACAAAATTAGAAGTGAAGTTAGAAATTATTTTGAAAAATTAGGCGAAGTTCACTACAACAGAATGAAACACCAGGGATTCTTGCGCCATCTTTTAATAAGAAAAGCTACAAAAACTGGCGAGATAATGGTTTTACTTGCAACATCAACTCAAAGTGAATTAGACAAAGAAGCTTTTATAAAATTTTTACTTGAATTAGATCTTGATGGAGAAATCGTGAGTATTTTTCATGTAAAAAACGACGCATTATCAGATGCAATTGTGCCGGAAGAGATAAATTTAATCTATGGCAAA
Source organism: Peptoniphilus sp. SGI.035 (assembly GCF_050315115.1). Lineage (NCBI taxonomy): Bacteria > Bacillati > Bacillota > Tissierellia > Tissierellales > Peptoniphilaceae > Peptoniphilus > Peptoniphilus sp. SGI.035. Next base: position 12,975 of record NZ_JBNPOJ010000010.1, on the reverse strand, counting down.
GACCATATTGAAGAAGAAGTCCTTGGACTAAAATTTAAAATAAGTCCCTTTTCATTTTTTCAAACCAACACAAAATCAGCAGAAGTTTTATATAAAATGGCACGCAAAAAAATTGACGCAAAGGACAAATTAGTCTTCGACCTATATTCAGGAACAGGCACAATTACACAAGTTTTAGCAGAATCTGCAAAAAAAGTAATTGGCGTAGAAATCGTGGAAGAAGCAGTAGATGCGGCAAGAGAAAATGCAGTCTTAAATAAAATCGACAATGTAGAATTTATAGCATCAGACGTCTTAAAAGTCCTAGATAGTTTAGAAAAGAATCCAGACTTAATAGTCTTAGATCCGCCAAGAGAAGGAATAAATCCAAAGGCAATAGAAAAAATAATTGACTTTGCACCAGAAAAATTTCTATATATATCCTGCAATCCAGTAACATTAGTAAGAGATTTAAAAGTATTTATAGAAAAGGGATACAAAATAGAAGAACTAGAAATAGTCGACCAATTCCCAAAAACATCTCATGTGGAGACTATAGCGTTGATACAAAAGATGTAAATTTAGAAATCCTGCATTTTAAGCAGTTTTATAAGCATTTTGTCTTTGATAAAGATGAAGAAGGATACGTCAAAAAGACTCAAAAAAACTACATGGACGTGAGAGTAGTTTTGAGACTAGTATGAGGAAACACAAAAAATTAGATAAACTCATTTTGTACTTTCTATAGAGTAGCTTAAAAGGCTGCTCTTTTTTATTAAAGGGAGTAATATTTCGTTACATCCTTTTTCAAAAAATGGAAAAGTCATAAGCAACTTTACATATTCGCTTTTATAACATATAATAAAAGCGTAAACGAGAGGAGGCGGACTATGAATACACTTAAAGAATATATACAAGAAAATTTAGTAATCACTAACAAAGAAGCAGAAGAACTTGGATATACTAGGCATAATTTATCAGAATTAACAAAGAGCGGACAATTAGAAAGATTAAGACCAGGACTATATCAATTAAAAGGAAAAGTAATAGACGATTTTGTTTTAATATCATCTAATAGTAATCGCATTATATTTTCCCATCAAACAGCCCTATACCTCCATGACCTATCCGATAGAACCCCAAATGTATTTCATATATCTGTACCCCAAGGCTACAATGCAAGCCATATCAAAAAGAGGTACGAAGATCTACAAGTTCACTATGTAAAAAAAGATTTATACGAACTAGGAAAGACAGAAATAAAATCACCACAAGGCAACCTTATCCCAGTTTACGATATCGAAAGAACAATTTGCGACATCATAATCGACAGAGAAAAAATAGATAAGCAAATTTTTACAGAAGCCATAAAAAGATACTTTAAATCACAAAATAAAAATCTAAGACGACTCATAAAATACAGTAGATTATTTAAAATAGAAAATGAAATTAGAAAATACATGGAGGTATTATCGTGATTAATATCGAGAGTATAAAGGGCAAGATAAGAAGCATGGCAGAGAAAAAAAATCTAAAGTCACAAGAAGTTCTGCAAATATATTTCTTCGAAAGATTTTTAGAAAGGCTATCCAAATCAAATTACAAAAATAATTTTGTAATAAAAGGAGGATTCCTAATATCTTCCTTAATTGGAATTGAAAATAGAACAACTATGGACATGGACACAACCATTAAAGGCATACCCCTAAAAGAAGAAAAAATAAAAGAAATCGTAGATGAAATTATAAATATCAATGTAGATGATGGAATAAGATTTGAAATAAAGGACATTAGCTATATTAGAGAAGAGGATGAGTACGAGAACTTTAGAATTTCATTAATAGCAAATGTTGGAAAAACTAAAAACCCAATGAAACTTGATCTAACAACAGGAGATGCAATAACACCAAGAGAAATAGAATACACCTATCCCTGTATCTTTAGCAAAGAAAATATAAAAATAATGGCATACCCATTAGAAACAATTTTAGCTGAAAAATACGAAACCATAATTAGAAGAAATATAACAACCACACGAATGAGAGACTTTTATGACCTATACACCCTCTACAAACTAAAAAAAGACCAGATAGATTATGAAATTTTAAAAGAAGCAATAGAGAGAACCTCAAAGAAAAGAGGAAGCCGGGAGATAATGCAAGACTATAAGGAAATAATCGAGGACATAAAAGAAGATTCATACCTAAGATCCTTGTGGGATGTATATCTCAGTGAAAATAAGTATATTGGAGATCTGACCTTTGATAAGGTAGTTGGTGTAGTGATAACTTTATCAAATAGAATTAGTGAGTTGTAATTTAACAGACACTGTCTGGAAAATTATAGACAAGAAAATATTAAAGACTAAAGAAGTCGAATTAATCTAATTCTTTTTTACCTTTTGATCAGAGTATTTAAAACTAAAAAATTGTATGTCAATTGTTCAGCCTAAGTAGATAATAAAAAAGTGTAAACAATAAGGAGGTAGTATGGAAGTATTAAGAGCTCGCAGTTTATATGATTATATTAAAATTCTTAAAGAAAAAAATTTATTGGATGCATATTTTAGGGGAGAATCTAGGAAATATACAAATATTGCAGCATCATGTTATAGAGATAATTTTAATGACTCAGATAGATCTATAATTGATGAGATGATAGATGAATATTTCTATGAGGTTAGTGCACAATTAAGTGATATTGAAAAGTCAAATTTTATATCTTATTCACAACACCATGGATTGCCTACAAATTTAATAGATATTACAAGTTCAGCTTTAGTAGCTTTATACTTTTCATGTTGTGATAACTTTGAATACACAGGATATATCCATGTATTTAAGAAAAATAATTTCATAAAATTTAGTGATGAAATTTCAGGAAGAAAAATACAATACTTTTATAATGATTTAATCGAACAAAATGAAACAAAAGTTATGTTTTATAATAAACTATTAAAATTTTATAAGAATAATAGAAAAGGATTCATAATTTCATTATCTAATAATTTAAATATGATCAAAGTTTTATTAAAAAAAAGTAAACACAATGCATATACGTCTGAAATAATAAAAGCTGTAGATTGGTATGATAAGGGAATTAAAGAAGGATACATTATGGATAGGCCAAATGAATTAAATCAAAGGCTACTTCAAGTATTTCTTAAAAACAAAAATGAAGAGTTGGATATGTGGAGGGATATTTTTTTCCAATTATCAAAATTAAAAAATTATTCATTTGAACTAAAAATACAGAAATTAGAAGATTATGTAATAATATATTTAACAACTTTTATTTATTTGTTAATTAAAAAGTATGGTAATAATATTTATGAAGTACCTGATTTTCCAATGATATTATATTACCCTAATATTAATTTTGATAGAATGACATTACAATCTGGTAGATTTATTTATCAAAATATTTTATATTCACCATTTAATATTTTGAATAGACAAGAAAAGAGGGACTATATACAGAAAATAGTTCCTGATATTTCCATAGAAATTGAAAATAAAATAGAAATTGTAAAAGATTTAGATTTATTAGGGATAAATAGAAAAAAATTATTTAACGATCCTGATAACATAGCTAAATATGTGTATAAAAAGAGTGAAGTAAGAAAATCAAAATATGAATTACTAGAAGATTTTTATATAGAAGAGGTATAAGAAATTATCCTTTTATATACATTTTAAATTAAACAAAGAAGATATTTAAAATTGAATCAACGTTGAAGTAAAATAGTATACTATAGAAAAGTTTAAAGTAAGTAATTTTTCAATCGTTTCAAAGGATGACGATGGGAATAAAGTTTATACCAATTGTTCAGCCTATGGAGATAAGACAAAAGATTTAGAGAACCTTAAACAAGGAGATTTTGTTAAAATATTTGGTCAAGTAAAAACAAGCGTTGATAACAACGGGAAGGAACATAAAAATGTTCGTATTTTGTCTTCTAAGCTCTTAAAAGCAAAAGAACAAGTAAAGGGTCAAGACAAGGATAAAAAGTCCATATTAGGGCAAATAAAAAGCTTTAAGACAGATGACAAAGCTAAGTCAACTAAGAAAGACCATAGTAAAGGCGCAGAGAGAAAAATAACGGCAGTCCGAAGACTGCCGTTATTTTTCTCTCATTTAAAGTGATATATCAAGTGATTGAAAATAGCCTATAGTTAATGTTATAATTAATTAATGTGTAATAACAAACATAAGTATATTTTAAATGTATATATGTACGAGATTAGCTATCAGAAAAATAATCTTGGAGGTTATATGGAATTAAGTTATAAAAGGTTATTTAAAAAACTTATCGATTTAGATATGCAACATAATGAGCTTATGGAGAAAGCTAATGTAAGTAGGAGTACATTTTATAAACTAAAGAATGGTGAGAATGTAACTACTGATGTTTTGCTCAGAATTTGTGATGCATTGGATTGCGACATATCAGACATTATGGAGTGTATTAAAAAATGATTGAAATAATAAATGGAGAATGTATAGAAGAATTGAGAAAGTTAGAATCATCTACAGTTGATTTAATTATTACAGATCCTCCATATAATATTGCCAATTTCATGAATGGTAGAGGTACAAATCTACAAAAAATGCGTTCGAATTTTTTTGGTGCTGCTGGTACAGGTAAAAGTTATAATTTAAATAGAGAAGCCCAGAAATACTTTGGGAATAACTATGAAAGAGTCACATTCCATCCAAATTATATGTATGGAAATTTTGTAGGTGCTCTTAAGCCGTTTCCAGTTATTTAAAAAATAAAGATGGTTCAATAAAGAAAGGTGAAGACGGAAATATTAAAGAGACCATAACTTATGAATACATTCCTGGAGTTTTAATTAGACAATTGATTAAAGCTTACAAGAATGAGGATACTAATTATCTTTTAATTGTTGAAGAAATTAAAAGAGCAAATGTAGCTGCTGTTTTAGGAGATATATTTCAACTATTAGATAGGGACTCTAACGGGAAAAGTGAGTATGAAATTACTACATCAAAAGAATTACAAGAATTCTTAAAAAAAGAGTTAGAGGGAGTTGAGCTATCTGAGAATATAAAAAATAAATTGGATGATGATTTTAGTAAGATATTTTTGCCAAGTAATTTCTATATATGGGATACAATGAATAGTGCGGATCAGGGGGTTATGCCCATGGATACAGCATTTAGGAGAAGATGGGAATTCACATATCTAGGAATTAATGATGCTTCCGATGCAAATAAAGAAGAATTTGAAAATTATAGATTTAAGATTAATTCAGATGAAACTGTTAATTGGGATCAGTTTAGGAGAAAATTGAATGAAAAACTTTCTCTTATTAATATCCCCGAAGATAAATTAATAAGACCATATTTTATTTCTAAATCAATACTAGAAGGAGACGATCTTAATAAACTCACAGAGACAATAAAGAATAAAGTCTTAATGTATTTATATGAAGATGCTGCTAAGGCATATAGACCAGATTTATTTACTGAAGGCAAGTTTTCTACTTACTCATCAGTTTGCAAAAATTTTGATGAAAATACTTTAAGTTTATTTAAAGGAAACTTAGATGTAGAGACTGAGAAAATATATAAAGACGACAATATACAAGATGATTTAAAAGAATAGGTTAATGTTATGAATATTCAAGTACTAAAAGAAATAAGACCATATTCTTTTATTGAATTAAAGACTATGTTTGGTAAGTCAAATGAAGAGACTAGAGAGATATTGAATTCTCTATCACTTATGAATATAGTTAGAAGACTTTCAAAAGACTTATCAAATGTTGAATTGTATGAGTTAATAGATTCAGAGAATCTTTCAGAGCTAAACTATCAAATGGAAGGTAATACTTATGTTTTTAAGTTTGTAGGTATTATTGTAGTATCTGATATTTGTTTAATATTATATCCTAAATATTTTGATAATTATTTAAAAGATCCAAAAAATAATTTTAAAATATTAAAAAAACTAATATCTGTAATTAGAAAATATGAATCTAAAGAGCAATCAATAGGTTTAGATGGCCATTTAAATAACGAAAAATTTAATTTGCTATCCTTAGTTTTGGAAATGATTGATATTTATCATGAATATGGCTTATATAGTAATGACAAACAAATAATTGAATACAATGGAGACGGTGAGATATTATGGGAAAAAACAATAAACGAGAGTACAGCATATTTTTCTAATAATTTACCTATATATTTAGATACATTTACAACAAATCAAGAAAACAATGAACAGGATTATTTTAGAAGGTTGCATGCCGCTATTTTGACAGAGTCTTGTGAAAAACTAAAAGATATTTTAACGATTTTAGAAATTAATCAAGTAAATATAAGTTCCGAAGGCTTAGAAAAATTTGGGACAAAAGATTATATTTTATATAAATTAAATCAAGAACTATCTACTCAATTTATAACTCATAAGCAAGATATATTAAAATTACCTAGTAGATTTATTCAAGAAGATACAAGTAAGACTGTATCAAATAAAATATCATTCGTAGGCACGAATAGTTTTAATTTAGTTTGAGAAGATGTTTGTTCAGTTGTTTTTGATGATTCACTTGATAAATCATTAAAAGAAATTGGATTACAATATTCAAGATTTGATAAACAGTCAATGTTACTTTCAGATGTTATAACAAAGCCTAAATGGCTTCATAAGGAATCAAACGTTACACACACTGCTTCGAAGACATTAATTCCTGATATTATCTCAATTAATAACGATACACTTTCCATATACGACGCTAAGTATTATAAAATTATTTTGAATGAAGATGAATTAAAGAATAATCCAGGAGTAGGAGATGTAACCAAACAATATTTATACGAGTTAGCCTATAAAGAATTTGCTTTAGAAAATAATTTAAATATAAATAGAAATGCTTTTTTAATGCCAACGGAAGAAGATAAAGCAATTAGGTTAGGGACAGTATCTATGGAATTATTTAAAATCTATAATCAACTCAATTTCAATGATATAGAAGTAATACTTTTACCACATGAGAAAATATATGATAGCTATCTAGAAAATGTAAAATTAGATAACAATGAGATTTTCTGATTATGGATTTTATTTATAGTCGATTAGTAAGTACTGGAGGTGAAAAATGAAGGATAATATTAATTATAAATTTCATAAATTAACGCCAACTAAGGTAGATATAAATTCAGAGTCTTATAGAATAATAGAAAAAGCATTGAATCAAGCATATGATGATAATGATATAAAAAATATTGCTATAACTGGAATTTATGGTTCTGGTAAAAGTAGCATATTAAAAACATATTATTCAACAAATTTTAAAAAGAGTGAGCTTATAAATGTATCTATAGCTGATTTTGATTCATATTTGGATCAAAACAGTAAAAAAAATGATAATCACAAAGACAATAAAGAGGATGAAGATAATAGTAATAATGATTTATCTACTAATTATTTAAACAATGCCAATCGAATAAAATCTGCTGAGAAACAAATTATTAATCAAATCCTTTATCAAATACCTTCAAACAAAATACCTTTGAGTAAGTTTAAAGTAAAAAATAAAAGAAAAATTAGGGACATTTCATTTTTTTCTACATGTTTAATATTAGTAATTCTTGGGATATTAATGTCACTAAAAATAGAATTTATATATAGCTATTTTTATAAGTTGCTAGCTTTTAGTAATTTAAATAATGTAAATAATATAAAACCAAAATTTTTTATAGACAGTTTTATTATATTTTCTATATTATTTCCACTAATTTCATTGAGTATATGGTTAGGTCGTAGAGTATCGATTAAACTAAATAAATTTAATTTTAAGGGTGCAGAATCTGAATTAATAGAAAATGACAATACCAATATTTTAGATCAAGAAGCAAGAGAACTTGTTTATTTGATATGGTCTTCTGGGGTTAAAACAGTTATATTTGAGGATTTAGATAGATTTAATGATATATCTATATTTGTAAGATTGAGGGAAATAAATAGCTTGATAAATTTTAAATCTGAAGAAACTGTTAGATTTATTTATGTAATTAGAGATGATTTATTTGAGTCGAAAGATAGAGTCAAATTTTTTGATTTAATAATTCCGGTTATACCATCTATGACATCTAAAAACTCAAAGGGAAAAATATTGGACATATTTGGTGATATAGAAGATAAATTTAGTATATCAAAAAAAGTTTTACTAGGATTATCATTATATATAGATGATATGAGGTTATTATATTCAATTAGAAATGAATATGAAATTTATTCAAAAAGTATAGATATAGATAAAAACGCTGATGAAATTTTTTCCTTAATTGTTTTAAAAAATATATTTCCAAAAGAATATGAAGAATTAGAAAGAGATAGAGGATACTTATATGAAATTTTAAATAAGCGAGAATCTTTAAATACTATATATAAAAAATCACTACAGACAAAAATTAAAGAAAAAGAAGAATTGAAAAAATTGATAGTTAAAAGAGTTTCTGACTTTTTAGCAGTGAATATTCCTAAAAATTACAGATTTGATAATGCAAATAACGATTCATATGGAAAAATAATGTATGAATGGAGTAGAAATAAAAATAAAGATTATTTGATTTATAATGGTAATTATGGATCTAACTATAAGTATAGTTCATTCATAGGTGAATTATGTAAACATGATGATAGTTTGAAAAATAGATTAGAAGAAATAGATTACGATGATATTTATATTAAAATTGATAGTTTAAGTGATGAAATTGATAATTTAAATAAGAAAATCAATATGAGAAATTCTAGTCAAATGAGTTATCTACTCAATCAATTAAGTGATGAGGGTTTGATGGATTTTTTTGAAGAAAATGATGAAGTATATAATCTTATAACTAAGGACCACTATTTTCCGTTAATTAGATATCTATTATTAACAGGATTAGTAGATGAAAATTATTGGAGATATAAAGGGTTTTTCTATGATAGTGATATAGGAAGAAATGACAACATTTATATAAGTAGAGTTTTATCTGGTAAAAATATTGAAAACAATTTTAAATTGGAAAAGCCCAATTTTGTATTAGAATATTTAAAATTAGATGATTATTCTAGGAAGGATATTGTTAATTATGATTTGATAGATCTATTAATTTCAACAGATAAAGATAAAGAACTTTACGAAGTATTTAAAGTGATTTTACAAAATAATGACCAAGAAGCTATTGAATATATTAATAGTTATGAATATACGATATTAAAAAAGTTTACTTTCTTAATATCAAAGTCGGATTTTTCGGGATTGTGGTTAAATCTTAAAAATCAAGTTATTCCAAAAGAACTTAAATTAAAATTTATTGGGTTAATCTGTTTAAATGAAAATATAGAAACTAACGAAGAATTTAAGGAATATGTAGAGAATAATAGTAATATTTTAGAGTTAAGTTATTTAGAAGAAAAACAAGAGATGCTTAGAGCTATTAAGGCTTTAGATGTCAAATTCACAGATGTTTCAAATATTGAAATAGATGCCAATATAGCAAAATTTATTTTGGATAATAATATGTTTAATTTAAATCTTGATAATGTAATTAATTTATTATCAGTGTATTTAAATAAAAATAAAGATGATATTTCAAAAGGGTTATTCAGATACATGTATGATGATTCTTTATTGTTAGATAGTTTAAGGGAAGTAGTAATATCTAATATTGATAATTTTATTGAAAATTATAATGAATTTGTTCAAAAAAACAAGATAAACTCAAATACAGGGGAATTAGCATTTTTAGAAATATTAAAATCAAATTTAAATGATGATTATAAAAAAATATTTATAAAAAATGAAGAAACAGTTATTGAAAATATAAGTAGTCTAAAATCAGATAAAATATTAATTGATTTAGCTGATAATGATTTAATACAGTATAACGAAAACAATATTCTTGAATTTTACAATAATACAAAAAAAGTAAATCCAATAATAAATATTATAAATTTAAATTATCATTTAGAATTTGAATTGCCTAATGAAATGTATATAGATCTTATAAACTCAAGCTTATTAAATTATGATTTGTTTAAAAAAGTTATATACAAAGTATCCAACAGTATTAATAGTTTATCTAATGATTTAAGTGGGGAAAAATATAAGTTACTTCTAAAAAATAACTTAATAAAGTTTAATATTGATAATTTCGAGACATTTCTAAATATAGAAGAACTAAATTTAATTGTATACTATATGGATAGCATAATAAAACAGAATGTAACATCAGAAGAATTAATTGATTTTATGAATGAAAATGGAATCATTAAAAAGCTATCTAAAGAAACAGTTATTGAAGTTTTAAATAAAAAACTGTTAGATGATGATTCGACTATTCGTCTAATTGAAGAGTATAAAGTAAATGTTTCGTTATTTGACATAGATGAAGCTAGTTTAAATGTGAGGGATTACGTTCTTAATAATTGGTTTGCGAAGGAAGATTATGAAAGAATAATTATTGAAGTTGAGAATTTTGATTTATGGAAGGAATTTATTAATAAAATTAACGAAAATCCTAGTGAATGGAACGAAGTGATGGATAATAAATTAACAGAGAATTTTATAGATAAAATTATAATAGATGATAATATTTATGTAAGCTTTAAAATAGATTTATTAAATAAAATTATTAGAGATAAAAATTATGTGTTTAAATGGAAAGAATGGATTTCATTAATTCCTAATATTCAAGAAATAGCTAGAGTTTTTGATGGTGGTATGCCAACTTTCGAATCTGAATATGAATCCTCTATTTCAAATTCCCTTGAAAGCATAGATGTAGTAACAATGAGAACAGATGGTAGATTAAATTTAAAACCAAATGAGTATAAAAAACTTGAAAAGAGAGGTAAAAATTAACTTACCTCTCTACTTCCTTTCCATAATAATTTTCATAGTTTTTCCTATACTGAACAAGGTCAGAAAATTGTTCTTTATTCAAAGAATACTCTTGCATAAGGGTGTTCTTTTTTTCTTGCAATTTATCGAGGTTTGATAGTATTTCTTTTGTATTTGGTAGTTTTTTATAGTTTTCTAAAATTTCTTTAGCGGCTATTTTATATACGGAAAGTTCACTATAATATTCTTCTGCAAATTGTTTATCTTCAGGATTTTTCTTGTGGTATTTGTAGATTTCACGATACTTATTTATAGTATTTATATTTTCCATATCTTGAGATAAACCATTCATCTTAGTTTCAATTTTCTTTATTTTATCTAATAAGTCTTGCCTATCATCAGCAGATTTTTTGATTAGATCATCGAGTTGAGTAATTGAATTAATGCCTTGTTCTCTTAATATTATTATTGAATCTGCCATTGTTTTGATATTATGTTTTCTTGCCCAAACTTCATAACCTTTTGAGGATTGAGCTTTTTTATTAGTAGATATATCAATAACATTTCCTACTCGCTTTTTAATAGGATTAGCTTTATTTTTGATAGCTAAATCTATTCTTTCTTTGATTTTTTCTTCGGTATAATCTTCCCCGATAGTCTTCGCTCTTGAAAATCTTTGCTTATCTTTATGACGAAAAGCAATGTGTTTACTAAACTTAATTTCATAATCAAGAGATTTCATATTTTCTAAAAACTCTTCCCAAGATTTAGACTTATTAATCATTCTATCTATATCAAATTGAAGTTTAGACTTCCAAGAATTTCCTTTCTTGTTTTGGTCATATTCGTACCAAGATTTACCAGCAGTTTTATATTTTCTCTTGTAAGCTTCATAATATTCATCAATGACTGAAAGCTTATTTTCTTTACATAATTCGTCACTTTGATACCTGATTTTATGGTAAGATTTTTTATTAGATTGGTAGCATTTACCAGTCTTGTAATTAACATTATTAAAAATAATATGGTTATGGATATGCCCTCTATCTATATGAGTTGCAAGAACAAATTCATAATCTTCTTTTAAAATTTTCTTACATAATTCCATTCCAATTTCGTGAGCTTTTATAGGATCAACCTCTCCTGGTAGAAAAGATTGGATTAAATGTCTAGCCAAAACTGTCCCCTTAGTATCGTTATCTTCTCGTGTTTTCATAAATTGAATATGAGCAGTAGATGGATGACATTTGAATGAAGATACTAAGACTTTTTCATCAGTTTTTTCACTCTTAGTTATATAATCTATTGCCAAATTTAGAGTTGATTTTATAGGATGTATTTTTGTAATTGCCATACTAATCACCAGAACTTTCTTTTGATTTATTAAGAAGTAGGGAATGGATCTGCCATATTTCTCTTGATAATTTTTCTATCTGCTTATTCATAGATTCAATTTCATTTTTGTAAATAATACCAGTTGTATTAGTAGCTTTTGCGATCTGGTTTATATTATTTGTTGCATTTGAAAGTAGCCATTGGAGATCTCTAAATGGTTCTAGGTCTACAATATAAATTTCTTTTTCCAACACACATTTCCTAAGAAAGTGGGACATAGTTTTACAATTTGCAAGTTTCATTTTCTTTTCAAAAACTTCTTTTTCTTCTTTAGTAAGTTTAATTTCTATTCTTTCATTTCTAAATCTATTTGCCATTTTATTCTCCTTTATAAAATATATTTCGGGGTCTTAGGGTTCTCCCTAACAAGGTAAAAATTAAAAAAATGGAGCATTCCGTAAAGGTCTGCTCCATTAATTTTTTCGTAAGTGTCCGTACACTTACTGTGCTTGCTATTAAAGTTATAAGCGTAAAGCGTTTTATTCATAGTATATAAAATTATACCGTACTCAGAATATAAATTCAGGGCACTATTGACAAAAGTATAAGAAAATGATAATCTTTATTAAAGAACGAGTGTCGGTCAATAGGTGGTGAGGTTTTGGTAAAGAGAAATGTAAAAGATCCAGAAGAAAGAAAACAGGAGCTTATAAACATAGCATCCAGACTTTTCGAGAAATATGGGTATGAGAAAGTTTCTGTTAGAGATATTCTCGCAGAAGTTAACGGAGCGCCG